>JAYTWC010000550.1:0-30675 GCA_043743635.1 Verrucomicrobiota bacterium
AGGCCCAGGACATATTGTCACCTTACCACGGGAACCAGCCGGGCGACCCGGCAAAACTCGGCGACGCACTCGTGAAAATCTCTGCGATGCCGAATCCCCAAAAAGTGTTCGTCGCGGGTAGCGACGCTCTCAGCATGATCACGCCGGCTATCGAGGAACGGCTCCAGATGATTCGCGCCCACGAGGCATTATCCAAGTCGACGGACGGATCTTTCTGAGGCCTGAATTCGTCACCTTGAATCGCAAGTTGGCGCCGTTGGCTAGTTGATTGGCGTCAAGGGCTAGTTACGGGCGGGAGATTGTCAGCCATAGTGTGGGCATCTCCCTTTTTACCGGGAGGAAGCAAAAAAAAGACAGCCCGCGAAAGCGGGATCGCGGAAAATAATTCAATGAAACCAAATAAAAAACCATCGGGATCAGACATTCAATCCCACCGTGGCGTTATCGTGCTCACGCAATCACGCCACCATTGTGGCTACGCAAAATTGAGCAAATCCACGATAGGTCGCGCAAGCGAACCGGCGACGGGTACAGCGGAATGGGTTACTCTTCTGCATCATCAACCACATGAAAACCCGAATCCTAGGAAAGAGCGGCTTGGAGGTCTCGACCTTCGGCCTCGGCTGCATGGGGCTTAGTCACGGCTACGGTCCGGCAGCAGATACACAAGACGCCATCAAGTTGATCCGGACAGCATTTGAGCGCGGCGTCACTTTTTTCGACACCGCCGAAGCCTACGGGCCCTACAAAAATGAGGAACTCCTCGGGGAGGCCCTCGCACCTTTTCGCGACCGGGTCGTGATCGCGACGAAGTTCGGCTTTAACTTCGACGCTACCGGCGGCCTAAGCGGCATGAACAGTCAGCCGAAGCAAATCAAGGCGGTCGCGGACGCAGCGCTGAAGCGGCTCCGCACCGACCGCATCGATCTCTTCTATCAACATCGCGTCGATCTCGCCGTCCCGATGGAGGACGTCGCGGGAGCCGTGAAAGAACTTATCCGTGCCGGCAAAGTGAAACACTTCGGTCTGTCCGAAGCTGGCGTGCAATCGATCCGCCGCGCCCACGCGGTGCAGCCGGTGGCCGCTTTGCAGAGCGAATATTCCCTTTGGTGGCGCGAACCCGAGAAAGAGATTCTCCCGCTCTGCGAGGAATTGGGGATTGGTTTTATCCCTTTCAGCCCGCTCGGCAAAGGCTTCCTCACCGGTGCCATCAACGAAGCGACCCAATTCGATGCGAAGGATTTTCGCAACGTCGTGCCGCGTTTCACGCCCGAGGCCCGCAAGGCTAACCAGGCAATCGTTGACCTGATCGGCCAGATCGCAGTGCAAAAGAAAGCGACCTCCGCTCAGATCGCCCTGGCCTGGCTGGTCGCGCAGAAACCGTGGATCGTTCCGATCCCAGGCACAACCAAGCTCCATCGCCTAGAGGAGAATCTCGGCGCAGTGGACGTTGAACTGACGAGCGAGGATCTGCGCCGTCTTCGCGAGACGATGGAGAGTGTCGCCGTGCAAGGGGAACGTTATCCCGCCCACCTGCAATCGTGGGTTGGCCGATAAACCAATATACGCACTTTACATGAACGAAAATATATCTGGAAAAATCATAGTCATCACGGGCGCAAGCAGCGGCCTCGGCGAGGCGGCTGCCCGGCACCTGTCCAGCGCGGGAGCGACGGTCGTCCTCGGCGCACGCCGCACCGATCGCCTCGATGTCATCGCTAAGGAACTGGGCGCTCGCGGCGGGAAAGTTCTGACGCTTGCAACCGACGTCACTCGCCGCGACGAGGTGAAACGCCTCGTCGATACCGCTGTTGAAAGGTTCGGCCGCGTTGACGTGATGCTCAACAATGCCGGTCTCATGCCGCACTCGCCGCTCGAGCGGCTCAAGGTCGACGAGTGGGAACGCATGATCGACGTGAATATTAAAGGCGTGCTCTACGGAATCGCAGCCGCGCTCTTCCACATGAAACGCCAGCAAAGCGGACACATTATCAACGTGTCGTCCGTTGCCGGCCACAAAGTCACACCGGCCGGCGCGGTTTACGCCGCAACCAAACATGCGGTGCGCGCGCTCTCCGAAGGGCTGCGCCAGGAGGTGAAGCCGTATAATATTCGCACCACGATCATCTCGCCAGGCGCCATCGCCACCGAGTTGCCCAACACGATCAGCGAAGCCGATATTTCGAAAGGCATTCGCGACTTCTACAAAGAGGTCGCGATTCCCGCCGACTCTTTTGCCCGCGCGGTCGCGTTTGCGATCAGCCAACCTGACGACGTCGACATCAATGAAATCGTCTTCCGACCCACTCGCCAGGTCCTATAAAACTCAGGCCCATGAATACACCTTCTGAAACAACAAACGTGGTCGTCGTTATCGGCGCCGGATCGATCGGCCAGGCCATCGCGCGTCGGGTCAGCTCTGGCAAACACGTACTCCTCGGCGATCTGCGCCAGGAAAACGCTGACGCCGCCGCGAAGACTCTGCGCGACGCCGGATTTGCGGTCAGCACGACCACCGTCGACGTCTCATCGCGCGCCTCCGTCCAAGCCTTCGTCAAAACGGCGACGGCACTCGGCGAAGTGACCGGTTTGATTCATGCCGCCGGGGTATCTCCCTCGCAGGCGTCGCCCGAAACGATCCTCAAGGTCGATCTCTACGGCACCGCTCTGGTGCTGGAGGAATTTGGCAACGTGATCGCCCGCGGCGGCTCTGGCGTTGTCATTGCGTCGCAATCGGGCCATCGCCTGCCGCCGCTTTCGGTCGAGCAGAACAAGGCCCTGGCCACGACCCCGGTGGAGAAGTTGCTGCGACTTCCGTTTCTGCAGCCGAACCAGGTGACTGATCCACTCAATGCCTACCAACTATCCAAGCGCGGAAACTCGCTTCGCGTCATGGCGGAGGCCGTGCGTTGGGGCAAACGAGGCGCGCGGATCAACACCATCAGCCCCGGCATCATCATCACGCCGCTCGCAAACGACGAACTGAAAGGGCCACGCGGAGCGGGTTATCGTCGCATGATCGATCTTTGCCCGGCCGGTCGCGCCGGGACTCCGGACGAAGTTGGAACCGTCGGCGCGCTGCTCATGGGAGCAGAGGGCGCGTTTATCACCGGCAGCGACTTTCTCATGGATGGCGGTGTGACCGCATCTTACTGGTTCGGCGAACTGGCTCCGAAATAACGGCGGCATTATCATGATCAACGTCCTCATTCTTGGTGCCCATGGCCAAATCGCTCGTGTTGCCACGGAGCTTTTTCTTCAACGCACGGACGTGCGCCTGACGCTCTATTTGCGAGAGGCGCGCCGATTGCGTTTGCCGGATGTCGACGACCGTGTCCGCGTGATCGAAGGCGACGTGCTCGACGTCAAGACGCTCGATGCCGCGTTGGTTGGGCAACACGTCGTCTACGCCAATCTCGCGGGCGCGTTGGAGCAGCAAGCGCGTGCCATCGTGCAAGCCATGAAGAAGGCCGACGTGCGGCGCCTGATCTTCATTAGTTCCATGGGAGTTCACGATGAGGTGCCGGGAGAAACCTACAGCAGTATCCTCGATCCGTACCGCAACGCCACACGCGTGATCGAAGCCTCGGGACTCGATTACACCGTCTTGCGACCGGCGTGGTTGAACGATCGCAACGAGATCGCCTACGGGACCACCCGCAAAGGAGAGACTTTTAAAAACGCCTCTGCTGAAGTCTCCCGCAAGAGCGTGGCCGATTTCGTGGTCAAATTGGCGACCACGCCAGAACTCGAAATCCGCAGCAGCCTCGGCGTGCACAAGGCGGCGTAGCCCGGCGCGCTTCTCTCATATCTTTCATCTCAACCCAGGAGTTCTTTATGGAAATCAAACGAAGCGGTTCTCAACCCTCCGCCCGCGGTCCGGCTGACTGGTTCACCGGCACGGTGCGAATCGATCCTCTCTTTCCGGTCACTGCGCCAGCTCGCGCTGCGGGTAACGCAGTCACCTTCGAGCCCGGTGCGCGGACCGCGTGGCATACGCACCCCCTCGGGCAAACGCTGATCGTGACCGCCGGCTGCGGTCGCGTGCAACGCGAGGGAGGCCGCGTCGAAGAAATAAAACCTGGCGATGTTGTCTGGTTCCCCCCGGGTGAAAAACACTGGCACGGCGCCGCACCGACGACGGCAATGACGCACATCGCGATTCAGGAAAGCCTGGAAGGCAAAGCGGTCGACTGGATGGAAAAAGTCGCCGACGAACAATACGGCGCGTAATCGTCCGCGATGGGCGAACCTCCCTATTGCTATCGTCCGGGAGGGTGATTTCCTTCCAGCCTTCGCATGAAGGTTCCGGACACCACTTCCGCAGAAGCTCTCGGTAGCTACACTCCGGGAACGCGTGTCGCTGGCGGCGAAGGTGCCGCGTGGAAGGACGTCCAACTGTCCGTGATCTCGCTGCCCGCAAATGCAGAGGCCTTCTCGCTGCCCTCAGTAAATGAACCCTTTATCGCGTGGACAATTTCCGGCGAAGCGGAGTTTCAGGAACGAGAGAACGACGGACCGTGGGTCACCAGTCGTATTCGCAAAGGATCGTTTTTCCTCACAGCAGCGGGGGCGCCTTACGACGTGCGATGGAAAACGCTAACCAGCGAACCGCTGCAATCCGTGATCGTCCTGTTGAGCGTCCCTCTGTTCGAGGAAGCCTTATCGGATGTTTTCGGATCGAACGCGCCCCACGCGCAGCTCCGCGACGTATCGGCGTTCGAAGATTCAGCGCTGATCTTACTGATGTCGCAACTCAAGGACGAGGCCGCTCGCCCGACCGCGAGCCCGCTGTTCGTGCGCGGCATCGGCCACGCGATTGCGGTGCACCTTGCCCGGAATTACACCGTGCTGGGCAACGAAGCGAAGGGCGCGACCTCCGCCTTGCCTGGCTTCAAATTGCGCCGCATCACCGATTGGATGGCGGAGAACATGTCCGAGGAATTCAGTTTGCTTCGCCTCGCGGATCAGGCGGGCATGAGCGAATTCCACTTCAATCGCCTGTTCAAACGGGCGACCGGCATGCCGCCCTCGCAATTTCAAATTAAACTGCGGCTCGAAGCGGCGCGTCGACTCCTTCGCGAGACGAACAAAAGCGTCATCACCATCGCCAACGAGATTGGCTATTCCAATCCGAGTCACTTCGCCCAGATTTTCCGCAAGGAGACGGGCTTGTCGCCGACGGCCTACCGGAGCCAAGGATGACGGTCGCGAAATTTCCCGCTGGCATTGCTAGCTTCCCAATGCCGCCACCTGACCACGAATTTTCCTCTGAAACCCGGGATGCGAAACACCCTCGGGAGAAATACACACGTAGCCCTTTTGAACGGCGTAGCACATGATCTGCCCTTTGTGGTGCAGCTTCAGTTTGTTCATGATCGTCTTGCGGTGGGTGTTCACCGTGTGTGGCGAAATCCCCAATCGGTCTGCCGCCTGCTGATCGTCAGAACCATCGCCGATGACGGAGAGCACCATCTCCTCTTTTGCTGTCAGTGTATCCAGCGTGATATTTTTCGGCCGCTTCACATGCGGCGCAAACGACGGACTGACGTAAATTTCGCGTTCAAGGACGCGCTGCAAGGCCGTGTGAAAACCAGAGAGCTCCTCCGCTTTCACGTCGAAGAGTCCATTGTACCGAATCTCACGCAAGAGGCAAAGCGTGCGCGCGTCCTTGCGGGTCGTCACGATCAGGATCGGCAGGTCGCGTTCGATAAACGGCTCCAGGTGCTCGAGTCCGTCCATGTCTGAGATTTGCACGCCGGTGACAAACAGATCCGGTGTGTTTGCCTGAATGGAATCGAGCGCATCAAAGCCTTTCTGAAAAACCTGAACCTGCGCACCGCGCCAATACTCCGTAATTTGGCGGCAGATCATGTCCCCATAAAACCGAGCGGCCTTCAAGACAACGATGCGAGGCGTGGCTTTTTTTGGAACCATGGTGAAAAATGTTCAAGGGATGGCTGGTGCAAGTTGCAGTTGCTGCCCATCGGCATGCGGCGTGAGGCGGCCAACTCCGTCACCGCCTCGTAGCAATTCCTGCGCGAGCGCGTTGCGGATCAGAAGCTCCGTGGCGTCGCGCATCGGACGTGCGCCGAGCCGTTCGTGGTAGCCGCGCTGAATCACGACCTCCGAAACATTTTCTTCCGGCGTGATTGCAAAGCCGCGCGCGGACAGCGCCGCACATTCCTTTTCGATCATGCCACCGGCAATCTCGCACTGCGCTTCGAAGCCAAGTTTATTGAAGACAACCGTGACGGTGATGCGAGCGAAGATTTCCGGACGGAGTTCGCGCTGCGCGTCCTGCCGAACCAATCGCTCCATCGTCTCATACTTCGACTTGCGCATCGTCATGATGCGCTGTGCCCCGATGTTGCTCGTCAGGACGACATACCAATCGGAAAAATCCAGCACGCGGTTGCGTCCGGTCGTCAGACGTGCGGCATCGAGAAGTTGCAGGAGCACATCGAGCACACGCGGATGGGCCTTTTCGATTTCATCGAAGAGCAGCGTCCCGCGCCCTTCGCACGCGTCGAAACCCTCCGCGATGCGTCCGGGCTCTTCGACCGTGCCCAACAGCAACGCGAGCCGGTCCGCTGTTTGATACTCCGACATGTCGAGTCGCACGACGCGACCGGGGCCGATCAAATCTTCTGTGAATCTGAGTGTTAGTTCCGTCTTCCCAACACCAGTCGGTCCAAGAAACATGAAACTCGCCTTCGGCCGTCCTCGCGTCGTGAGCCCGAGTTCGCCGTGTTGAAGACGCTCCGCCACGAGATCGATCGCCATGTCCTGCCCGGTGAGGAGCGTCTTCAACCGCATCGGCAGCGTGCGGAGTTTTTCGCGCTGTGCGTTGGCTTGTATCATATCGCCAACTACCACTTCACCGTTGGATTGCTGGTGGGCATCGCCGATGGCGAAGCGGGCGCAGGTTCTAATGGGGGCACACTACGAACACGATTGCGCTCCGCTTCTAACTCCTCCCTCGCCCTAAGTGCGTCCGCGCTTTGTCGAACGAGCATGGCATATTGGGCCTGCAGCTTCTGACTGGTTTCCGCGAGGAGTGCCTGCATCGAGCGTAACTCACCCGAAATCTTCCGTTGCGTCGCAAGTTCAGCCGCCTGCTCTTCGCTCGCCGGCAACGGTGCCACACTCGCCGGAGGATAGGAAATGCGCGGCACGGTTTCGAGTTCGTTGCTTGCGGAAGACGGAACCTGAGTTCGCCGATAGATCACGTGCGCTTCGTGGCGCAGCGACGGATTCGCCGCATCGCGATAACTGCGCACATCGTAACGGGTCTCCGCGAATTTTGTCGTCGCCGCTGCCATCAACGGGCGTAAGGGCGGCTCTTTTTTGACGACCACAGTTTGCGTCGTGCACCCGGTCAGGAACGAAATGAGAAGCAGTATTGAGAACGAGCGCACGTTTATCCTTTCGGTGGGTTAGGCAGTTGAGGTTGCACCGCATCCGAGTCAGGAGCGGCGGCAGTCATTCGAGATTTCACGCCAGCGAGGCTGGCCTTCTGTGGATCGACCGATTCAAGCACGTAGACATAAAATTCCTTTCCGGCCGCGACGCGGACGAAGTAGCCGTTCTCTTCGATGTCCTTCAGCGTACGCTTGGCGTAGAGATCGAACACATCGCCAACACCTTCGCGTACTCCGTTCGAAACCGAGCCGGTGATCGTAGTGCCGAGTGCGCTTTGCTGGCGATCTTGCGTGCCGCGTGCAAAGCCACTCAGGGCAGCGGAGGCGAGCATCTTGAGTTCCTGCAAATCGTCCGTAGCCATCACCCGACCTTTGATGCCACCCGAACCATCGGTAATGCCATAGCCGTCGATGTCCTGGTCATATTCGCGATCCAGCGCGACGCCGCTGAACGCCAACTCGCGGCCATCCTGCCAGACGAAGCGCCAGGCTCCGGTTGCAGTCACGCGGTCGCGCATCCGCCCCTTGCGCGCTGTGCCATGCACGAGCGTGTTGGCCGGAATGACTTTCTTCCCATTCTGCCAAACGTCTTCCAGCAGCAAAGCGATTACCGGTGTTTCGAGGTTCGCGCTGTCGAGGGTGTTCACGAGTTTGCATTTCAGAAGCGTGCCAAACGGAATGAAGCGTTCCGGTGCGGGCGTCTCAGTTCGGTCGTTTCGCGCCGAGGGCGCATCATAACTCGCGAGCAGCGAAGCATAGTGAATCTTGCGCGGCTTTGGTTCCGCTCTCGGCACTGTGCCTGTTTTCGCATTGGTTGTTGTTGCTCCCGCTGCCGGAGCTCCAGGCGCGGGCGCAGCCGGGCGAAACGGCACAATCGCTCCGCCCGACGTTTCCTTTTCAGAGGGGGTCGCCGCGGGCGCATGCACCTGCTGTGGCACACCGCTTTCCAATCCTTGATTGAGCGGGACTTTCACTTGACCGAGTTCGGCCTTCTTCCCCTTGTGGATGGCGAGCTTCTCGGCTTCGCGTTCGCTCGCCTGATGTTTCCCGTACATCCAAAGACCGGAAAAGAGCACGATGACGAACACGATGAATAAGCCAAATTTGCTCTTGAAGAAATTGCCAAGGTTGCGCGGGTTCATGGATGAGCAGCCTCCGTTGACGAGGAGGAATCTGGACCCGCAACGGTCGCGACCTTCGTTTCGCGACGGGCACTGTTAATAAGAATGGTGAACGCATTGTCGGCGCTCAGGTCGTTGCGCGTCCCGTCTGGCAATCCGACGACGGCAAACTCGGCATCGGCGCTTTCACCCGGAGCGAGCGTGCGCGGGCCGTTGGCAATCGACTGCTCAAAGCGTTCCTGAGCGACCCGAGCGGCAAACGAACTTGGCACTAGATCCAAGACGGCGTTCGTCGTGTTCTTAAGGCGTAACAGAAACACCACCGCGTCCTCTTTGGAAAACCGATAGACTTCCTGCACCGTGATTTCGAGGTTGGACAATTCGACTATCCGATTTTGCACGCGAAGCGTCACACCCTCGACTGCCTTCGGCAGCGACTTAACCAGGACTGGATACGCACGCGCACGGTCGAGCAGGCTCAGACCGACGCGTGGCGTAAATTTCACCGGCTCTGGTGGCGCATCGACGCGCACGGCGTTCTGCGCGTTGTCGCGTTTGAAAATCACACTTGCAACCGAGTCGCCTTCGACCGAGTGCAGTTGAAGCACGTAAGCCGAACCGTCGTAGATCGCGGTCAATCGTCCAACTGTTTCGGGTTGCAGGCTGCGAATGAGAATAAAGTTCGAGCCAGGTGCATGGGTGACGTGAAACCGAACCGGTGTCCCTTCCTCAATCTCAACAGCCCCCTTACCCCCATCAATCACCATGTCCGCTCCCACCACCGCTGTAATTGCACCCGGAAACATCACGGTCGTGATTTCCCGGGAGATCGGCAGATCAACCGCCCGCGTCGGATCGAGCGAGAGGTCGCGAATTGGCTGGGCCACCAGCGCAGCCGCGGTGGCGAAAACGAGTCCGGCGAATTTCCACATAGGTTATCATGTTTTTATTGGTTCGACTTGGAACGCAGCGACTGCGGTCGGGAAGCGTCCGTTGCGGGTTAGGTCGGGGTTCACCAGAAATTTGAATTTCACGCGGTAGCGGAGCACCTCTGTGATCGGCGCATCCTGATAAGCACCGACGCGGATCAACTGAATATCGGCCGAGGTGTAGAACGCATTGTCGCGCGTGCTCAGAATCTCCGGCGGGCCAACCTCGACTTTTTGGTGCAGTGATTTCGCCTCGAATTCAGCCTTCGTTTTATTGAGCGCGCCCTGAGCAATCTGTGCCGCGTCGCGCAAAAAGAGCTGTTTGAATAGTTCGGGGTTGTCCAAGCCTGCAGGGTTGCGCTCAAAGAGCGCCTTGCACGCGAGCTTCGTCTGCATCGCGTGCAGATCCTTCGCCTGCTGAATGTCCACGACCGGCGAGACATAGTAGGTGCCGAGACTATCGATCAGCACGACCTCGCGTTTGTGCATGAGCTTCGCGACGAGTTGCTGACGGTCCCACGCCGCCCACAGCCACGCGGCGACCGCGATCACAAACCAGATCAGCGACTGACGCCGCTGACGTTCGAAGATCGCCAGCAGCGAGGGTTTCGGTTTCCCGAAGCGGGACGCAGCGGCAGGTGCGACCGGAGTGGATGTTTCGGCGTTTGCGACCATGTCGGTTACTTTTGAGGAGGTTGAGATTTTGGAGGCGGCGAAATTTTGGGAGGCAATGACGACGGCGTAGCTGACGAGGTTTCGTCATCGAGTAACATCTCGCGGAGCGAGGCCGCGATCTGTTGCTTCGCAGTTGCGCTACGGCGCAGTGCTTTTGCCGATTCTTCCTTTGCCTGAACGATTCTACGATTTACGTTTAACATGGCTTTGAATGTCGATTGCGGCTCGGTTTGGGTCATCTTCATGCGGCTGTTTATCGAATCCGCTCTGACTCTGGCGCTGTCGTCGGGAGTGCTCTTTGAAGACTGACGCGATCGCATCGGATGCTTCGGCGTCCATTCTCTGTGCAGCGGCCTGCTGTTCGGCTGCTACGGTATTTCGTCTTGCAAAGCCTCCCTGATAAAATCCCGATAGCCCATTTATAGCTGTTCCGGTAGTTCGGGCAGAACCGCCACCTCGCGCAGCTGACTCTCCGCCCGATGCCATTGCTCCGGCCGCAGCGGCAGCAATTACAGCGGGAGCACCGGCTCCTCCCGTAGCGACTGCGACCGCCGCACCGGTTCCACCAGAAAACGCGGACTGCATGACTCCGCCAACACCTTGGGCGAATGCCGTCGCCGGATTCATTCCCATGAGCAGAACCTTAGTTGTGATCCAAGGCGCGAGAAACGAACTTATGAGCATCCAAGCGCCGATCAGCAACACCGTCAGTGCAGGTGCCGCAAGGGGAGCCCCCGATATAATTATTGGGACAAGGTTCGCCGTGGCAGCGGCATCCAGCATGGCATTCGTGACAACCGCCGCCATTACCCAACCAAACGGCCAGAGAACCAGCGCCACCAATCCCATGATGTATTTCTGCGCCACACCCGACATCGGACGGAGCATGAAAAACGAGAGAAATAGTGGACTCAATGACCAGCCAGCAGTGAGCAACACGTCGCCGATCAATTTGACGACGAACTGGACGCCCCACGAAAGCCAACCGAAGAGCCAAAGGAACGCATAACAGATCGCGGTGCCGATGGATTTCGTTCCCCAGATGATGTCCCAGACACTAGAATTAGGATCGGCCGCCGTCTTGCCCGCTATGAATTGGATGAACCTGTCGTCCACCAGAGTCGGGTTTACGCCCATCATGTTTCCAAAGGCGACGACGATGTCGTTCAATCGCATCAGCCACTCGCGAAGAAAGATCGTGCTCAGCCCAATCATGAACACTTTCGCGAGAAGCCAGATAAACGTGCCCGCATCCGGACGACTGCGCACTGTTTGGAAGACCAGGCCGATAGCGACAATGGCGCTAGCAAGGTACGCACAACCGCCCCACAACGTGGACAGGCCATCGAAGTAGGTAGACGGGAGAATTGTGCCAACGGGAAGGACCATGCGATTGTGTTAGTTCAGGGCTTGGGTTGCGGTTTCTCAGCAGCCGCGTCGGGTTTTTTCTCTGGTTCGTTCTTCTTGAAGAAGTCTCTCGATTTAAACGCCTTTGGCAGTGCATCCATTTCCTTGCGGGCGGCCTCAGCTCGCGCCTTGGCTTCCGCCTCATCTTTGGCCCGGCGGGCCTCCGCTTTCTGATCAGTACATCCCGCTGCCAAGAGTACAAACAGCACCCCTCCGATGATGAATTTCGATTTCATGCGCGACGTTTGACCAGATTCCTAAATGAAGGTTTCGCCTACGGGGCTAAACGCCGTTCAGTTACATATTGAAGCAGGCATTCGTAGCGGGGCTTGAAGGCCGTTGTGATTTTCGTCGCCTCTTGCTGCGCCAGTCGGCGACGAGCTTCGGCATCGGCCTCCGTCTGCGCGTTGTTCATCGCGGCCGCCTCCGCCGCCTTCACCTGAACTTCAGCGGCGCTGAGTGCGACCTCGGCATCAACGGCAGAAAGCTGTCCATATTGCGCGTTGAGCACGGCCTGGAGTTTCTGTTGTTCCGCCTCCGTTGATGCGGCCTGCATCGCTTCGCTTGTAGTGGCGATGGCACGTTTTAAATTCTCACGCCGAGAGTAAACGTCACTCTGCACCGCCTTGAATTCATCCACGGTGACAGCCATATCGTGCGACTCTTTGAAAATCTGCGGATCGCGATCGATCTGCCTGCCGTCAAAGTCCGTGAACTGTGCGTTGACCGGTTTGAATACGCCGCTGCGCGTATCACCGAACAATCCACTACCGTCAACTCGGTTAAGGCCATCCGCCCACGTCCTGATCTGCGTTGGCATGTTGAGGTCGGTGCGAAAATCAGAGAATCCGACCAGATTACGAAAATTTCCCATGTCACCCATGCGATTGAGCTGGGTCTCGAACTGCCGGATTTGATCAATCTGATTCTTGATCTGTATCGCCTGCTTCGCGATCTGCTGTCCCATCGCGGCGTAGTTTAAAATGCTCTGCATGAGATTGGGCATATCGAGCACAACCATTTGAGCAGAGGCAGGAATAGCCCCGGCCACGGCGAGAATAACTATAGCGATTAGTTTTTTCATGATCCTGTTTCCTCCTTGGGCATCACCACACGGATGACGCGTTTTGTTGTTTCGTGCCGCACGCCTTCACGGTCGGTTTGTGGCACAGTGATTTCGTAGTACGCCTCCTCGTAGCCGTCGTCGGTACGCGGGCCCTGATTGTCCCGCGCGATCCAGTATTGTTGCTTCACCGCATTCGACTGACCCTTCTCGTAACCGGCGGTGAACGCTTCACGTTGCGCCTTGTTGTTGAAGTAATTGATCGTCTCACCGGCGACGAATCCTGCCGCCGCACCAATCGCGGCCCCCTTGGCCTTGTTGTTGCTGTTGTTCGCACCGACGTAGGCACCAGCGGCAGTCGTCGCGGTTGTGGTAGTGAAATCGCGCGTTTTCCCGGCAGAGTCCGCACCTGCTGTCGCGCAACCCGACGTGAGGAGTATGACCAGCGCTAACGGCAGCAGACCGTAGAGATACGGCTGCGAAAAACTCAGTGAATTGAAAAGTCGAAGCATGTTGTTCCTTTGTTATAGTTATGGCTCGCCAACCGTGAGTTTGAGTTCGCGCCGTTCCACCTGCTGCTCGCAGTAACCCTCGCGTGAGCCCTGGCGTTCGATGTTCCGCGCGATGAGTACGCTCGGCTCAAGACGGCCTTCAAGAAATTCCACGACTTCGGATTTGGTGCGCAGCCGGTCCGCGTGAGGAAGGAACTTCGTTTCCAGAATTTTCTCCACTTCGGCAACTGTTTCGCCATCGGCGGGATCGGCACAGTCTTCGCTCCGCTCCGCGTAGCGTTCGAGCGCAGCGGCAAGCCGTTCCTCTTCCGCCAGCTCATATCCGGTACTCAAAACGTCGTAGGCCGACGAACTGGAAGCGAGCAGTGTGCCTTCGGCATCGCGCTCGTCACGGCCTAAGCCAGAAGCATCAATCTCACGCTCCATGAGCCGAAACACCAACGCACCACCGGTAATCGCTGCTTCAACGTGCCGCTCGCGTGTCGGCATCGCCGGGTTCACTGGAAGATTCACCAGCACGCGAGGCGGCGCGACGGCAACCGCGCTCACGTTGGCAATCCGTTGTTCGTTCTGAAACTGACTGCCGAGCGCCATCAACTGCCGGGCCTCGGCCTGAATCTCTTGGTTCGTTTTCATAGTTTTAGGCGTTGGCTATGATGGCCTCCACGATGTTGGCGTGACCTCGCAGCGCCTTCTGGCGCTGATCAAAGTGCGCCCCGGAGCTCGACGCGCAGTAGAGCATCTCCCGCGAGGCTACGTTGCGCATCGTCACGATGAGCGGACGACGCTCGTCGGTGTGATAATAGGTGAACTGAGAAAACTTCTTCCCGATTATTTTCTCCGGTTCGGGGTGACTCATCACCGAGTCCTTCACCGCTTCAGGAATCGGAAAATCCTGACTGAGATCCTCGATGTCCGAGCGATCACTCTGGCGCATGAGGAAAAGCATACGGCTATTGCCAAGCACCGCGCCGCGAATGTCCGACGCCTTGAATTGCTCGTAATTCTGAACGGTCGCGACGTTCCAGACATTGTATTTGCGGAGCTGCTGATAGGATTCGCGCAGCACCTTCTTGCCGGACGGCACGAGCGAGAAACGCGCGACCTCCTCGAAAATATTTCGTTTCCGCAGTGCACGCGGTAACCGCATCATATGTGACCGGGTGTAGTTCGCGATGAGGAACGCGGCGGCGGCCTTTAGTTCTTCGGCAGATTCTGGAATGTAGCCCAACTCGAAATGCGCGATTTTTCCGGTGAGGTTCACGTTCGACGTGCCATCGAAGAGTTCACCGTAGCTGCCGCCCGCTGACCACGGCTCCAGGAGCGTGGCGAGATAACGCATTTCTTCCGCGTGCGGCCCAGACGCCTCCGCCGAGAGCAGTTCTTGCAAATGCCCGTGCTGCGGTTGCTCGGCTGGCGTGAAGCGCGAGAAAATCAGATCGCGGATTTGCTGCGCGCCAGCGCTGTCCTTGGCGAACCGGATAACATCGCCTTCTTCAGCCTGCGCGATGAGCGATGCGGCTTCGTCTGCATGACTGGACTCAAATTCTCCGAACTCAAGAAAAGCGTCGAGTTCCGTGGCCTGCGGTCCCATGCGCTCACGGCGGTATTTATCCAGTGAATACGCCCGCCGCGCGAGCGATGCCCGCTCGTCGGGATGCTTGTTCAAATACCAGCGCGAAAAATCCTCGTAGAGTCGCCCGATCGCATTCGAGAGCAGCGCCTGCCGGAGTTTGGTTCTGTCTTCGTCTTTCGATTGCCCCACCATGAGCATCGGTAACGCCGCCGCCGCACTCAAATGCAACCCGGACAGAGGCAGACCGCGCGTATCCAGATAGTTCATGGTTAGCTTGCCGTTCGCCTGCACGATAATCGGCTCTGTCGTCGGATCGACCGTCTTTGCGTAGGTCGTGTAAGATTCACCTTCCTCCACGATCATCGTGTAGTGGTAGAATGGCTCGGTCTGCGTGAGGATATCGATCACATTGACACTCTTGCCCGAGCCCGTGGTTCCGATTACGACGGCATTTTGCGGCGTCTGGCTGTTGCCTTCGCCGACGAACGTCCGACCACCGACAAGATTGCCGTTCGGACCTTCGTAGATGAACTCTGCGCTTTCCAAAAGCCCGACCGGCGTTGACGAAAACGGCAGGATGTTCGCGACAAGGGCATCGTCGTAGTCGTGCCAGAGCGCGTTGTAGCGACTGAACGACCAACCCGGCCAGGTGCAGTAAAAGAAATTCCGCGCCGAGGGTTCGAGGGCGGGCTCGTAGGCCTGTGCGCGCTCCATGCTGCCGACCGCGGCTTTCAGCGCGGTGAGCTTCGCGCGCAAATCCTCTCGGCTCCGATCCCACGCACGTATCAGGTATTGGATACGGTACGGTGAACTTTCACCATTTGAGTAGCGCGCGATCTTCGCCGCCTTCGTGCGCATGGCAGCGAGGAGCTTCACTTTCTTGAGGCTCTCGTAATCGCCCTCAACGCGATTCAGCTCCTTTTGCTCCTTTTCTATTAGTTCGTCCACATCCACTGCCTCAACGTTGACTGTGATCGCGTACTCGCGGAATCCGAGCTTTGTCAGAATATACGCGATACTGGGGCGCGTACGTTTCGGCAGCGCCTTCAGGGCGAGCATTCCGTGGTAGTAGCCATCGAGGTAAAATCCAGCATCAGGTTTTTCCAGCGGACGCCCTTCACCATGCCAGCAGTTTTCCTGAAGCGACTTCTCGGGGTCGAAAAACTCCAGCGGATCGGTGACCCGTTGTTCCGGGAGCGACGGATTCAGAAATTCCAGGTAATGGAGAAAGTGATCGGCATCGGTCATCGGCCGAACCTGTCCGCCGCCTCCACCGAAGAGCGCCTGAAGGAACTGCCCTGTCTGTTTGAATTGCTCCCCATAAGCGTTGAGCAGCGCCTCTTTCGTCAGGCGTCCGGCCTTTTGCCCAACGGCGTCGGCGTCGATTGGCATTGTGAAATACAGCCGCAGCCGTTCGCGTCGCAGCGCGCCCTCATCGACCAGGCGTGAGTAACGCACGAAGCGTTCGTTGCGTTGGCGAGTACTCCATTCGTTGGTAGAATGCTTAACCGTGTCTTCCCGGTAACGGTTCAGCGGCTTCCGAAAATCGGAATCGTTCGTCCACTGGATTTGCATCCGCCAGTCCGGTTTCAAGACAGAGAGCAGCGCGACCAAATCGGATTCGAGTGCGTTATGATGCACCGGATCGGCCTGCTCCAGATCCGGCGCGGTGATTTCGAAACCACGCGAGACGAACCCGCCGCGATGCAGGCCTTCGAAGACAATCATGTCTTCACCAAAGTATCCGTCTGGTGGTTCGACACGCATGGTCAATGTTCCGATGCCTCCGCGAGCACGTCTTCCAGCATTTCTTCCGTAGTCGTGAGCTTCTCCTGCAAACGGTCGTAGTCGCTGCGCGTGACGACGGCTTCCGTTTTCGCACGGACTCCCGTTGCCTTATCGTCACCCTCGACGGATTCCATCGCCTTCGCCTGCTGACGCGTTGCGCGACCCCGATTTCCGGCCCCCGAACCGCGTGCGCTAGATTTCGTTTTCTCCGAAACCATCTGCGCAGGCCCCGCGCCGTCATCGGAGCCAACAAATGGATTTGCCAGACGCCGACCACGCGGGCCGAAACTAAATTGCAGCACGCCGGCCTCGACGAGCGCGGACTCAAAGAAGTCCGTGTCGTAATGCTCCGGCTTGTTGTTCTTCAACGTGAAAACATACGCGACAGAGCTGAGACACAGAATGAGTCCGATAAACAGACAGAGCAGCAGTGACACCCCGAGAACACCCCACAGGAGAATGACCATCATGATCGTCGCACCGCCGGACCCGAGCAGATACCAACCGGAGTTCCCCGTCATGCCGAGGAACTCTCCGGAGGACTGCGCGCCCTGGTTGGCGTCGTGCTCGTTGAGGTGAATTGAATTCATTGTCGCAAGGGGGTTGCTGCGGTCATCACGGGGCGAACGTGCTCACACCCGCTGCCTCGAGTCCCATGTTGCCCCACATAGTCTTCACGATGGCGAAGGCCAACCCACTCACCATCGCTCCAGCGAACGCCCATTTCGCGATGGACTGACGGCCCATCATCATCGCAACGCCAGCGGCCACGATACCGACCGCCGCGAAGGTGCCGCTCAGATACATGATGATCGCGTTGCCGGATTCCGTGGCCGTGCGCAAATCCACCGCTTGTGCGTGCGCCAGGGCCGGAAGTGCCAAGGCGCCCAGCAGCAACACGGCTTGCTTGCGCCAGGTGTAGTTTGTCGATTGACGCCGGTTTTCAGAATATAGGTGCAGCGCCTTCGCCATCATCGCCGTACCGATAACCAATGCCATGTAAGGAATCACTGTGATCAAGATTGTCATCGTCATTTCCGCATTTGTACCGGCGCTTGTGGGGGCCGAGTCCCGGGCGGTTGATCTGCCACGTACCGACGTGACAAAAACCGCGTTGTTTATCTTTTCCCCAACGGTGATTAACATGACAATGGTAGGCCCCTACCGAAATTTCGGTATGCCAAGTTTCGGAACCGAATTTGTGCATATTATTTGAAATATGCCTCTTCCGACTGAGTACTATATCAATCTCCAAGATCCAATTCGATCTGCCCGCGACGCTTACCTCCGGTTGGTGGTTTGGTAAAGCGAAGCTCTGTCACGAATGTGTCGTTTTCGCGTTCACAATCCTGCGCAAGATCGGGCTGCGCTCTCACGCGCATGAGCGTATGATCCTCAATCGCGAGGAAGAGCGGCCCGAGATTGTGGCCGTGCAGCACGACGAGCCATTCGCCGATTTCCATTCTGACAATGTCGGGCTCACCGTATTCCCAGCGCGCCTCGACGTAGTGCAGCCAGGGAATGTTACGCCGCAACTCCTTGCCATCGTCAAACGTGACGTGACTCGGGTTTGCCGCCGTGTCGAAATACAGCTTGGGTTTCCGGAGGAGGGGAGTGGGTGTCATAGGCGTTGGCGTTCAACGTGGGTTTCGCCACGCCGCAGCTTATCGGCCACCGCGAGCCAGGCGTTTCGCAGGTGCGAGCGCAGCCTTCGCACGGGACGCGGCACGAGTTGTTCGTTTTCTATGAGGCGGTGCCGCTGCATGAAATCCGTTGCAAGTTCGCGCTCTGCGTCCGGCTGAGCGAGGCGGCGCAGGATTTCCTCCTTCTGCGAAACGTAGATCGCGTGTGCTCCGCGAAAGCGCGTGTTGCCGACGTAGAACTGCCGCCGCGCGAGCGCCCGCGCCGCGACTTCGCCGAGGACGAGCAGCGATTCCTCCGATGTGCTGCCCTGCGAACGATAGGACGTGAGCGCATGGCCATAGGTCCACGCGGCGAAGTCTGGTGGCAGCTCGAGGCCGTCCGTGAAAACGATTTTGTTCGCGGCGGCGTCCACACTCGCGACTTCCTTGAAATCTCCGTTCGCGAAACCGGCGTCGTCGTTGCGTCCCCGAATCAACAATCGGTCGCCAGCGGCAACGCCGAGAACCTGCACGCGGCCCACGTCGAAGGCGGCGCGTTGCTTGCGCGTGATCTTCGCCTCGCGCCCCTTCGGACCGCGCACCCGGACGCCGTCCGGCATGATCGCGATGACTTCGGCGGCGACACCCCGTTTGAAAAACCGTGTGTCACGCGCGAAGAGCAATCGGTCGCCGATTTTGTATTGGTCCCAATGCACTTTCTGCTCGGCCGTCCACGTGAGCGGCTTCACCGCTTCGCGCGTGACTTCCGTTTCGCCAAGCAGGCCGACTTGCCGGAGCGCCGGGCGGACGTGCGTGTTGAAGCGCTCGATTTCGTCCCAGAACGGAATCACGACGAGCGTTTCGATTTTCTTTTGGCGATTATCGACGTAATGCTCCGCCGCACGGGAAAACAATGCGTCGTCGTTGTCCGTTTCACGGATCATGCCGCGCCGATCCGCAAACGCGAAGGCCTCGGCAACATCGCCGGTCGCGAGCAGACGGCTGAATCGCCGGTCCGCTTCGTTGCGCTGACGCAACACTTCCGCAAGGCGCACCACGGGCGTGCCGGAATGTTCGATCACATTGCGCAACGCGTCGCCGCGTTCGACGCTGTAGTGTTGCTTCGTGTCGCCGACCAAGAGCACGCGGGCACGAATGTCGTAAGCGATTTTCGTGAGCTGATCGAGCTGCTGCGTTGACAGCAGCCCTGCCTCATCGACCAGGACAACGCGGCCCGCCGCCTCCGCCTGCATCGCTTCGCTGACGAGGAAACGTTGCACCGTATCCGCTCCGACGAAGCCGCTTTCGATCATCGCATCGCGCGCCCGTGTCGTTGGCGCGAGCGACAGGAAACGTTTCCCACCCGCCGCAACATGCGCGCCCTCGATTGCGGTGAGCACGGTCGTCTTGCCCGTGCCGGCGTCGCCAATCAGCACGCTCATGAAATCCCGACTGCCCAAGATCGCGTTTGCCGCATTGCGCTGTCCCGCCGTGAGCGTTGCGGGCAGATGTGTGGCATCGCCTAGTGCAAAGCGTTGGTTGCGGCCCGTGATCACACGCTGAACCGTCGCAGTTTCCTCGCGGCGAATCATGCGCAGCGTCATTTCGCCGTCCTTGCGAATCGCGTCGGGATGCGACTCCAACGCCTGACGGAGTTCGCGCCAGCGATAAAAATCAGGATGCAATTCCAGCGCGGCGCTTAACACGACTCCTTCGCGCGCTACGCTGGATCGCTCGTAGACGTGCCGCAGCGCCGCCTCCAACACGTTTTGCGCATGGCCATGCGACCACGGCTCAATCGGTCTCCGCGCAGACGCCCGCCGAACCAGTTCGTCGAGCGACTGCGCTTCGCCCGCCGTGAGCTCCGCACGCTGCCGAGTACGAACCTCCGGCGTGCTCACTTCAGTCAGTTTATCCTCACGCGATTCTCGCACGAGGATTTCGATTTCACGCTTCGTCGCCTTGCGGCCTTTCTCCGCCGCGAACGCCTCAGCAAGTTTCTGAACGTGGTTCGTGCGTTTCGAAAAACGCTCGCGCAGATGCTCGACGCCACGAATGGAAAATCCTTTCGAATTCATTTCGTAAGGTTCGTAGCCGATTGCTCGCAGCCGTCCGGCAAGTTCGCGATAGAGCGCCTGACGGAGATACGGCGAGGCCCGGAGCATTTCGGCCGGTTGCAGCGCGAACCATGCATTGCGTTCAGTATCCCAGGTCACGTTCGCGAGCACCGCATGGGCGTGGAGCTGCGGATCGAGATCACGGCTGGCATCGTGGATGAACAGCGCCCCTGCAAAATTTCGCGTCAGACGATAGGCTTCAGTCGTATTCGCCTTGCCCCGCCTCTCGCGCACGGCGGCGAAACGTTCCATCTCCGCGAGTGTCACCTTCACCGATTCGTTGAAGGCTTCACGCACCCGATCATCGCCGCCAACCATCGCGAGCACACTCACGTCCTTTGGCGCAGAGAGCTGAATGTCGATGAAGGCCACCTTGCGATTACCATCCACTCTGCTCAGAAGTTCGCCTGAGCCCGGATGCCGATTGCAGCGTAGCGCCTCAAATGGTTCGTCGGTGATCTTACTCGACAAACCAAGCGCCTTTGCACCTTCGCCGATCCATTCGCCAACGACAGTTTTCTCACCCTCAGCCCAATAGTCGTTCTTTCGCAGATGCTGCGAAAGGTAGGTGGCTCCGTTGCGAATGATTCCGACTGTGATCATGACGAACATCAGGGCTGAACTCATCGCCTGCCTCAACGGAGCGCGCCCCCCGTGTTCGGTGTAGGTGGCCTACCGCAATCGGTGTATCGGCTCGCAGGTTTTCGGAGGCCATTGGCTACGACGAGCGGTGTTGGTTTTCATCAGCCCCCCGCGCTTTTTTTGGAATAGACGCAATACCCGCTTGAGTTCGCGGTTCAGAAATCAGGGGGAAATCGGCGCGCATCAGACTGCTCGCATCTACCGCTTTTTCGGTAGGCAGCCATTCTCGCGACTACAGT
This sequence comes from Verrucomicrobiota bacterium, assembly GCA_043743635.1. GTDB lineage: Bacteria > Verrucomicrobiota > Verrucomicrobiia > Opitutales > Opitutaceae > JADKHC01. The sequence continues at coordinate 21,116 of JAYTWC010000550.1, forward strand.
CTGCGAGTGATGCATTAGATGCATCGAAGCGCGATGAAACGACTCCCGGCACCCGAAGTTTTGATCCGCCAATGGCTGCAAAATCCGCACGCCATCACAGTTGCCGCGTTCGTTTTGGCAGGTGTTTTCCTTGGGATTACGGGCTGGTTGATCCAGCGGAATCTCCGCCACAACGAACCCGGCCTGCGCGCGCCGCTCGCATTGCCGTTCGCCCTGATCATCTCTGCCGCCGGGGTATTTGGCGCGTGGCGTCTGCCATCGCCATGGAATATCGGAGCGGGCGGTGTGGTTTGCACGCTCGCCGCGCTTCTCTTCTACTACGCCGATCATCGCCGCTGGGTGCGCGATCCTGCCGGAAAAATCGTGGCGGACCGGTGGCAAATCGTCCTCACGTTTGCCGGTTTCCGGTGGACGCGCGACAAAGCCAACCGGCATTTCTTTTTCTCCGGTGACACCGGCTCCGGCAAAACCTCCGGCATGAACGGGCTGCTCGCGGCACTCATCCGCCGCAATCCGACGTTGGGCGGTGTGGTCATGGCGAATAAAGGCGACGAGTGGTTTTACCTCGAATGGCTCGGCAAGAAATACGGCCGCACCGCCGACATCATCCGTCTTCGCCCGCGTCTGATCGGTGAAACCGGGAAGCAACCCCACCGGCTCAACGTCACGGGCGACTCCCGCCTACCGTTCACCACTCGCGCGCGCATCCTCGTGGATACTGCCGCCGCCCTGAATCCGAAGGACGAAAAGAGCTTTTTCAAAATGAAGGGCGCGGCCCACATCGGGCGTGCGTTCGAACTATTGGCCGACATCGGTCGCCCGGTCACCGCCACCAATGCCTACGATCTTCTTACTTCCGAAAAGGAATTGAAGGCCGCGCTGGAGAAACTGACGGCCCTTGACCCGACCGAACGCCGTATCCGCCTGGCGGAGACATTTGATCAGACCTATCTCAAGCACGAGGCAAAGGAACAGCGGGCCGGTGAAATCGGCACTTCCCAGAACTACCTCGAATACCTCGGCACACCCGAGATCGCCGAAATATTCAGTTCTAACGAACCAGACACCTGCACCATGGCCGACGTGGACAAAGGAAAAATCTTCTGCATCGACGTTCCCCAGGACTACACGACCGAGCGCCAATACGTCTTCACCGTCGCGAAATTGCTGCTTTACCGGCACGCCCTCCGCCGCTACGCGCTCCCGCCGTATCAGAAATACGCCCTCAATCAGCTCATCTTCGTCGGTGACGAATTCCAAAATGCGATCACCGCGAGCCACGATGGTACCAGCGATTTCAACGTCATCGACCGCCTGCGCGATTGTATGTTGATGCTGGTTGTGTCCGCGCAGGCCTTCGAATCACTTATTCCGCCCCAAACAAAAGAGCAGGCCGAGGTGCTCGCCCTCAATTTGAAAAACCTCTTCATGTACCGCGCCGCGTCGGAACTCGACGCCGTCCGTTGTGCAAACGCGCTCGGCAAGCACTGGGTAGAGCGTGCTTCACGCACCGTGCATCAGGATCATACCGCGCACACCTATCAGCGCATGGAGGAATTTTTGATTAAGCCGCACGAGTTTCGTAACCTACCGGACCACATTGCCGTCGTGCGACATTGTACAAACGGCTTCAGAAAAGTTAATCTTCGCCCGTCCTAAATCCTCACCCCACTACCCGAACCCGAATCGATGAATCCGAAAGACAGTTCAGAAATCACAGTGCAGGCATTGCTCGCACTCAGGCAAGAAAGTGACGCACTCAGGGTCATCACCGAAAAACTCCGCGTGAAGGAGATGGGGCCAGCCGACCACATCCGCACCAAGCACGAAGTGAAGGCATTCGTGGAATCAGGCGATGTGAAAGCCGCCGAAGCCCTGATCAAGCAGGCCCAGGAGCGTACCGCAGCCCATCAATCCATCACGAATCGCATGACCGAGCAGCAGCAGCGCGGCCAGCGACTGGATAGATGATACCTAGGATACGAAACCGCGGGTTTAGCCAATCCGAAGAAACACATCTCGACAGGTAAGACTTACCAACCAGTCTCACCACCTAATTCTATTTGCTGCTCCCGTGGTATGCGTGCATTCCGTGATTGCAACCATGCCTGTCACGTGTTTCTCTATGCATTCCAGCAAAATGCATTCTCCGGAGGAAATTGCCTGAGAAAGTCCGATACGCCAATAATCTTGGTCTATCGTACGGCTTCTTTGCACCCAAAGCCACTGTCAATTACATATCGGGAAGCATGTTCTCCCCAATAGAAAGCAACTAACTTAATACGGAGTGTACAATTATGGGAACGGGGCATAAAGACTGGCTCAATTCACTGCACCCTTGGCTACAAGAGGCTGCGTTTCGTATCCTAACCAATAAAACGCTCTCATATGCAGACTATTCCGATCTTGTAGCGCTGATAAAGACTCCACTCAAACTCGATCCTGCCAAACCCAGAGAATATCCGTCGACCAGCAGCAGCCCGAGTACTTCAAACGCAGTCAGGCTTCAGGCCATTAGCGAAATCAAAGGCATCGACAATCTTAATCCTAAAGTACCTCTTACATTTGGTTCGTCTAATCTGACTGTCCTCTATGGCAATAATGGCACTGGGAAATCTGGCTACACACGCATTCTGAAGCGGGCTTGCGGGAAACCGGGCGCAGTTGAATTAAAACCCAACATCTACAAGGCAGCACCCGCTGCGGCAGACCGTTCCATCAAGATCTCTTACTCCGTCAACGGTACAGCTCAAAGTGTCGCTTGGAACCCCTCCACGCCCGCAATCAATGATCTTATCTGCATTGATATATTCGATGCCAAATCTGGTCGTGTGTACACAGATAATGAAACGGAAATTTCCTATATTCCAGCAGAGCTAGCGTTCCTTTCTGATTTGGTGGTAGCGTGCGAAGCCGTCGAAAAGGTACTGAAGGCCGAAAAGGAAACTTTCACTAAGGCACTACCGCAATTTCCGCCTACCTATGCGGGTACTGCCGCCGCTACCATTTACGCGACAATCTCACCAACAACGCACGTTGACCAACTCGCAAAGCTTCACCCATGGACAGAGGCAGACGCTCAACAAAAAACATCCCTCGAAGATCGGCTAAGAATTGCTGATCCAGCAAACGAGGCAAAGAAACTGCGTTCAACAAAGGCACAAATCGTTTCTATCGAAAACAACCTCAATCAAGCGACAGCAGCCATGAGCACCAGTGCGCTTCAAGATTTGAAGCAAAAGCACAAAACGGCATTGGAAAAACGGAAAGCCGCCACAGAGGGGGCTAAGGTGCTTGCCGAGTCATCCGAGCTAGACGGTATTGGTAGCGAGACATGGCGTACCCTATGGCAGGCGGCACGCGAATATTCCAGCGAAGAAGCGTACCCGTTTCACACGTTCCCCAATACGATGGATGATGCCAAATGCGTGCTTTGTCATCAAATACTAGACGATACCGCCAAACAACGGTTGAACGATTTTGAGATATTCATTACGGGCAAAATTGAAACTGACGCACAGGCTGCCGAAGCGGCTCTGCGAACTGCCACGAGTTCCTTACCTGAAGCTCCAGCCGAAACTGCACTAGAAACAGCGATCAAGGCTGCATCTCTCTCGGCAGATTTAGCGGGAAAAGTTCGCTCCGCATGGGAGGAAATAAAAAAGTTTTCAGATGCCAGTCGAGCTACTCCTTCACCAGATATAATTTCGACGTTATCGGCGAAACCGACCGAGGCCGTTACAGAACTGCAAAAATTATCCACAGCTACTGAGGATGCTGCTGTCAAATTTGATAACGACGCCAAACTTTTCGACCGGAAGAAGGCAACAGAGGAGCTAAACGGACTGAAAGCGAAGGAATGGACTGCCGTCCAAAAAGGCGCGATTGAGGCGGAAATAGAACGACAGAAAAATATTAGTAAGTACGACGGCTACATCCGAACAACCCTAACCACTATTATCTCTAAAAGGGCGGCCGAGATTTCGGAGGCCCTGATTACTAAAGCCTATATTGATCGTTTTAACAGTGAGCTGAACAAATTAGGCGCAAAACGAATTAGCGTTGAACTTGTCAAAACACGAGCAGTCAAAGGGCGCACACTTCATCAAATACGGCTTAAAGGTGTGACGGCGACCGCACCAAATCCAGCCGATATTCTAAGCGACGGCGAATTACGCATAGTTTCTATTGCAGCATTTCTAGCCGACGTCACAGGCAGGGCGACTCCAACGCCATTCGTCTTTGATGATCCAATTTCTTCGCTCGATCAAAGCTATGAAGACAATGTAGCTCACCGTATGCTGCGCTGCTCGCGCGGCTCCGCGAATTGCGAAAGCAGCAAAAAGTAATCTGCCCCTGCAGCTTTCCTATCTTCCACGAGCTCCTTAAGCAGAAGGACGATCTAACACGGCGTCGGATGGCAGAGTTGATCGACGAACTCTCTGCCGGTGTTTGCATCCAACCGCCGAATCAATTGGAACGCGTCGAACTCAAGCGCCAACTGCTCCGTTCAATTCTGGGCCCTGACGCGCCCGATGTTGGCGAATGGAACTGGGTCAAAGTTTCAGCAGTGGTTGGCGAGATGCTTCCGGTCCCAGTGTCGGAGGCCTTGCCGAAGGATGACGTGACGGCAGTGCGTAAAGTAATGATCGATCAGCAATGGAATACCCCGCTAACGGCTCTGACCGAATTCAGAGAATTTGATAAGCCCGATCTCCTCGAACCGCTCGCGCAGGCTTACGTGAAAGACGCAGAGGACTATCGAAAGCGCGCGGTGCCATTTGGCAGAGTCCTTCTGGAACAGAAAGCAATCTATCTCGAGCAACTCCTCAAAAATGAGTTAGCCAAGATGGCCGCTGAAGTGGAGAGGGAGTTCCCGGCGGAATGCGCCGCCATTGCGGCCCGCGGCGATAGCAAGCAGGTCTTCGATCCCGCTATCCTTGCCTCGATTCAAATCAAGTCGGCCATCTTTTCCTCTTTCATCGTCAGCACCCAGACGAAAAAAATCATCGTCAACGACGTTGTCGATGCCGTGCATGCTTCCGTTTCCCTTCCATACATGGACGCCGCCTGTTTGGATCGGGGAATGGCCCACCGCCTGACCTCGCCACCCTTGCGATTCGGGGATATTTACCCGGCAAGAATTTTCTCTAGCCATGACCAACTTCTCGCTTGGTTGGCAAAGTTGTGACCGGAAGGATCACACTCAAGCGCCACAGGGTTTCATGCGCTCACTCTCGTTACGGACTAAGCACCCGAGCCATCACGACGTGAGGCTTCGCGATCAATCCGGTCGAATTCTGCGCGGGGAAGTTCGATCTCGGCGATCCGTTTGAAATGTTTCATGAATCCCATCTCGGGATTACTTGTTTTCGCCGCGAGTGCCTTTTCATAAAGCGCAGCGCCTCGGTACACCAATCGCGTGCCGACAGAACGTCTTCAAATGCAGTCGTTTTCCGCTCCTCCACTTAAGTTTTAGCTCGTTGCGACGCTACTGGGTCGCCAACCGCAATTTATGGGCACCAGAGTACTTATGTCCTCAAACAAAATCAGTTTAAAGTGGAAGCTCATCGGCCTGCCTGTCGGCTCGGTCGTTCTCTTGAGCATTGCCTGCACCTTGGCCACCTTTCTCGTAATCTCGAAACGGTTCGAGGCGCAGTCGGCCACCGAAATCCGTGCCCGCTCGGCCGCAATCGATCACCTGTTCGATCTCGCCGAGCAACGCTGTCTGGTCGCAGCGGAGAGTGAGTCCCGCAACCCCGGCCTAGCCGCTGCACTCTTGAACAAAGACAAACGCGAGGACGCACAGACCAAGATCACTGCTATCGCCAAAATCTCGGGTTTCGATTTCATAACCGTTTATGACCCGCAAGGTGTGCCGGTCATTAGTTCGATTCCGCTCAAGGACGGCACCAACGCGCAGACCACTCAACCCAGTGTCCAGCACGCCCTGTCCGGCAAGTCCGGTGCGGGTTTCGAGCGTGACCCCAGTGGACGCCTTACGCTCGACGGTAGCGCACCGATCAAGGACGGAGAGCGGGTGATCGGATGCATACTTGTTGGCCAGTTCGTCCAAGGGGAGGAGTTTGTCGACCGGGTGAAAAAAATCTTCGATGTGGAGTGTACCCTCTTTAACGGCGACACCCGCGCTGCGACCACCATTGTCCGCGACGGCAAACGTTTTGTCGGCACAAAAATGGACAACCCCAAAGTGTTGGAAGCGGTACTCGGCCGAGGCGAAAACTTTTTCAACCGCAACCTGATCGGAGGAAAAGAATACGATACGGCGTATTGGCCGATTCACGACATGAATGAAAAAGTTGTGGGCATGGGCTTCATCGGCCGTGACCGCGCCGAAGTGCGCCAAGCCTATCTCGGCCTTTTCGGTTTGCTCGCCGTCATCGTCGGAGTGGTCGCAACTCTTGTCGCTATTGGTTCGTTTTTCGTGGCGCACGGCATCGGTAGCCTGCTCCATCGTCTGGCCGAAAGCATGCGCGCGGGTAGCCACGAGGTTACCTCGGCCAGCAATATGATTTCCACCACGAGTCAGTCACTCGCCAGTTCTTCCAGCCAACAAGCGGCCTCACTCGAAGAAGCAGCCGCCTCCCTCGCCGAGATGGCCAGCATGATCCAGCGCAATGCCGAGAACGCCTCCGACGCCAACACGATCAGCCAAAGTACGCGCGAAGCCGCCGAGCAAGGCTCCTCTCAAATGGCTGAAATGACCACCGCGATGAACGCTATCAAGGCGAGCAGCGACGACATCGCCAAAATCATCAAGACCATCGATGAAATCGCCTTCCAAACCAATTTACTCGCCCTAAACGCAGCCGTCGAAGCTGCGCGGGCCGGTGAGGCCGGCGCCGGTTTTGCTGTCGTCGCCGACGAGGTTCGCAGCCTGGCCCGCCGCAGCGCCGACGCCGCGAAGGAAACGTCGGCCCAAATTTCGGGTGCCATCAGCCGCACAACGCAAGGCGTGCAAATTAGTCAAAAGGTGGCGGCCAGTCTTCAGCAAATTGTGGAGGCGGCCAGGAAGCTCGCCACGCTTATTGGCGAAGTCACTACAGCGACCAGGGAACAGAGCAGCGGCATCGAACAACTCAATAAATCCGTAAGCCAGATGGAAACGACCACGCAGGACAACGCTGCCTCTGCCGAGGAGTCTGCTTCCGCCGCGACCGAACTAAATGCTCAGGCCCAAGTATTGATGAACGCCGTGTCAGAGCTCTTCGCTTTTGTCGATGGGTCAAGCGCCGCACAGGTCGAATCCGACCAGTCCGGAGCTGTTCAGACACCAACAAAACAACGAGAACATCCAACTGTACGACAAGGTAGTCGGTCGTAGGGTATGTCCTCGGTATTGCTAGAGCAGCGGAGGGGTCTGTGAAGCCGATGTCGGGCAGTTATGTTGACGCAAATAACTTGCACGCTTTTCGTTCGCAGGGTCTCTTGTACGCCAAGTACTTATGGCGACCATCACCCTCTTCGACAAAATCCACTGGGTGACGTTGCAGGCAGAAGGAGTTCTGGCCAAATGCGATTTAATCGATGCGGTTGAGCGATTTTATCCTCAACTAGCAGACAGATACATTATCTGGGACTTATCGAACGTGTCGTTAAACGAACTGACTGAGGACGATTTGATTTTTCTTGCGCGGTATTTTAGACCGCAGAGTCAGAGACGAACTGGCAGCAGAACGGCAGTGGTAAGCGCTGGCGATGCCATGTTTGTTCAAGCCTGCATCTACACGGCCGTGGCTATGCTGGAGGAAATCGCCGTGGATTACTTTGTCTTTCGCACTCTTGCTGAAGCCGAGGAATGGATGATGCGAAGCTAAGGCTCCTGCTATTTGATAACCATGTTTTGGCGATTTAAATGGTTTCGTTGAACAGAAGCCTATCCAGAACGTACGGGGCTCAAATCGATGCGCATATCAGGACAAATGATGCGCAGCATTGTCGCGCGAGCTTTTGATATCGTCGCCGCTGCACGAAATAATTCACTGGACAGTCTCAGCTGCAGGGCTGGAGGCGCGGCGATAAAAATCCATGGAAGTCATCACAGTCACCCCAAGGCCCGGTTGGTCCATTTTCAAAGCTAAGGGCGATCTCTTGCGAGATGACATCATCGTGGCAATCACCACGCATTTACCGCAACTAGCCGCTCCCCACATTATCTGGGATCTAACGGAAGCTTCGATGAATCGAATGACAAGGGCTGACTTTGCTGCGGTTGCCGAAGCAGCAAAAAGCCTGAACCTAAAGCGAGGACGTGCGAAGACGGCGTTTGTTGGCTCATCACAGGATACGCTTGCAGTTACCTTCATGTACACCGGGCTTGCATCACTGGCTGAACTCGCAATCGAGTACGCGGCATTCGGAACAGTGGCTGAAGCAGAGCGCTGGATTTCCGGAGGAGAAAACGCGTCCGGCTGATCCGTAGTCAGGTACCGGCCAGAGAGCGCTAGGCAAGCCGACTTCTTCAATTCTGCAGCTGAGGCGCGGCCGTTTTACGAGATCGAGTGCTTTGAATACTCAAGATCGTCGGCTGAAAGCCCATGACTAATGAGGTGTTTCGTGATACATGTGATATACCCGTAAGGCACCGGGTATGACTGAACTATGGCGAAGAAAATCTTGGTGGTTGATGACGATCCGGTCTCCCGTCTCGTCCTAGGGGCAATTCTACAACAGGAGCCCCGCTGGGAAGTCGTGGAATGCAGCGACGGTCAGGCAGCGCTCGATCTTTTGTGTGATGGACTTCGACCAGACTTGTGCCTGATCGACCTACAGATGCCAAAGATGGATGGTCAGGAGCTAGTCCAGCGTGTGCGGCATGACCCCCAACTTCAGCATCTCAAAATCGTGATTGTTTCTGGCAGTCGCGACAAAGAGGTAGTCGTCTCACTGGCCAAACTGCAGGTTTCGGGCTATTTACTAAAACCTTTTGAAACAACTAAAACACAGGTGTTGTTACAGCAGATTCTGAGTATTTCTTCGGCAAGTCCGATACCCTTGGCGCGGAATATTTTCGCGAAAACGGCCTTGGTTGTCGAAACTGAGCGCGAGGAACGCCACGCCACGTCGGCACTGGTGCGCCAGGTGCCCGGCTGGGAAGTCGTTGAGGTTCGGAATACCGAGGATGCTGTGGAGTACCTCAATAACGAAGTGCAGCCCAATGCGGTTATTCTTGGGATGGCTAAACCGGATCTCGATGGACTGAAAACGATCCAGTCGTTCCGAGATCGTTTCGCCGAACTGCAGATTATCGTCTCACCACTTTCTATTGATCGCGAAGGCGTACAGGCCTTGGCAAAGTTGAAGATCACTGGATTATTGCCGAAGCCGATTCGTCCCCACAATCTGCAAACGGTGCTTCAGAAATGCCGTTAGCCACAGGCTAAGCGCCCGAGCCATCACGCCGCGAGGCTTCTCGATTGATCCGGTCGAATTCTGCTCGTGGGAGGTCAATCTCGGCGATCCGTTTGAAATGCTTCATGAAACCCATCTCCGGAATACTCGTTTTCGCCGCGAGCGCCTTTTCGTTGAGTGCAGCACTC
>JAYTWC010000551.1:0-1685 GCA_043743635.1 Verrucomicrobiota bacterium
CTGTCCGCGAGTGCGGCGTCTGCACCAAAGGAAATCGGCAGAGTTAATTGAATGATGGTGGCGAGGAGAAAAATAGGTGCAAAGAGTGGTTTCATGGTAAGGTTTGAGAAAAACCGTGTTCGTGAGCTGAAATTTGGCGTTATTGCAGATCAAAAAGAAGCGCTTCAGTTGGTTTGCTGGCGGTGAAGGTGAGCAAGCCGGGGCTTTCGGTGCTGGCTGCATCGCCAGTGGAGAGCACCTCTCCGTTCAGAGTGAGCTCGCCTTCGGCAACGTGGAGCCAGGCACCGCGGCCGGACGCGAGTTCGTGCGTCACGGTCTGCCCCGGCGCAAGTCGGAGACGATAAATGTCGGCATTCTGGTGAATGGTTGCAGAGCCGTCGCGTCCGTCCGGGGAAATCACAAGCACTTTAGGTGTTTTGATTTGTTCATCTTTTGGATGCCATTCGGTATAACTTGGTTTTAACCCCCGTCTGAGGGGTTCGATCCAGATTTGTAGGAAATGAGTGGGCTCGTCGGTCGAAGGATTGAATTCACTGTGGGTTACACCGCTACCGGCGCTCATAAGTTGAATTTGGCCGGGTTTGAGCACGCGTCCGTTGCCCAGGCTGTCCTTGTGCGCAAGCGATCCCGCGAGCACATAGCTAAAGATTTCCATATCCTGGTGGGGATGCGCACCAAAACCTTTGCCAGCGGCAACGCGGTCGTCGTTGATAACGCGCAGGGTGCGGAAGCCCATATGCGCGGGATCGTAGTAATCTGAAAACGAGAAGGTGTGGTACGAGTTGAGCCAGCCATGGTCGGCATGACCTCGGTCGTTAGCGCGGCGTAGGGTGAGGCGGGAAGTGTGGTTTGCCATGATGACAGTATAGTCGAGAATAGGGAAAGCGTCGCGGAGATGCTTGGGATTTTGTTTGGTTTGATTGCGCGGTATTGCGCGCTGAGGGATGGCTTGTTTTATTTAATCGAATGAAACCAACGCTTCTTGTTTTAGCCGCTGGCATGGGCTCCCGCTACGGCGGTCTTAAGCAGATCGACCCGGTCGGTCCTTCGGGCGAAACGATTTTGGATTACTCGGTTTTTGATGCGTTGCGGGCGGGTTTTGGTCGTGTGGTGTTTGTGATACGGCGGGATTTCGAGGCGATGTTTAAGGAAAAGATCGGTGCGAAATATGCCGGGCGGATCGCAGTCGATTACGTTTTTCAATCGATCGATGCGTTGCCGGCTGGCGTGGCTGTGCCGGCAGGGCGCGAGAAGCCGTGGGGCACGGGACATGCGACGTGGTGCGCGCGCGAAGCGTTGAACGAACCTTTCGCGGTTATCAATGCCGATGATTTTTATGGGGTGGATTCGTTTCGCCGGCTCGCGGGATTTTTGAACAACGCCTCGGGCGCGAACGCGGCGATGGTTGGTTTTCATCTGGCCAACACTCTTTCGGAAAACGGCGCGGTGTCGCGTGGCGTGTGTGACGTGGCGGCCGATGGTGCGCTGCGTGGCGTGACGGAGCATTCAGGAATTTTGCCGACGGAGGTTGGTGTCGGTCGCAAATTTGCCGGCGAGACGATTGTTTCGATGAATTGCTGGGGTTTCACGCCGGATATTTTTCCACGGCTGGATGAGCGCTTCGGCGTGTTTCTAGCACGGGCGCTGGTGGAATCGCCGTTGAAGGCGGAGTTTTATCTGCCGGG
>JAYTWC010000552.1:0-3026 GCA_043743635.1 Verrucomicrobiota bacterium
CGGCAGAGAGGTTATAAGCGGGCACTGTTGAGTGCGCATATTGCCATTGATAATTCTTTGGTGGTACCGGCAAGTTTTAGTAACGAAAGCGGACGGCAGGCGATGCGCGGCTGGTTGCGGCGCCATTCAGGCGAGCCGATGCCGCATGCGGTCTTTTGCGTGAGCGACGGCGTGGCGATTGGTTGTCTTGAGGCTTTGGCCGAAGTCGGTCTGCGCGTGCCGGATGATATTTCAGTCGCAGGTTTCGACGATACACTGGCGGCACGCACGACTGTTCCGCAGTTGACCACGGTGAGCCAGCCCTTGCGGGTGATGGGAAATCGAGCGGTTGAAGTATTGATCGACCGCATCCAACGCCAGAACGCAGGTGATGGATTGTTGATGGAGAAATCGATTGTATTTCCGGTGGACTTGGTTCCGCGTGCCTCGGTGGGCGCGCCGCCAGCGATTAAGCGCATTGTTCCGTCACGGCATTGATGCACCCGGCGGGTCGTCCCTATCTTTTGACCTTGCTGTCGTTCGTGTTCAAAACGCAGGGAGAAAGATAAAGAGAACGAGAAAGAAGAAAGAAGTCAGGGCTGACTGAACGGCGCGCTTGTGCCGCTCTTGCGGGTGTGGTGACGGAAGAGCCAGCGGGCTAACGCGGGGAGGACGATGATGGCGCCGAGCATGTTCACGAGGAACATGAAGGTTAACAGGATGCCCATATCGGCTTGAAATTTTAGATCGGAGAATAACCACATGCTCACGCCAATCGCCAAGGTCAGGCCGGTGAAGACGACGGCGCTGCCCGTTTGTGTGAAGGCAGTGTACATGGCGTCTTCGAAAAATTCGCCGGCTTCCAGTGCGGTGCGGAGTTTTGCGTAGAGATAAATCCCGTAATCGACGCCGATGCCGACGCCGAGTGCGACGACGGGGAGCGTGGAGGTTTTTAGTCCTATCTGGAGATAAACCATCAGCACGTAGGCAAGCCACGAGACGAGTGCGAGCGGGGCGACGATGCAGAAGGTGGCTCGCCATGAGCGGAAGGTGAGCAGGCACAGGCCGATGACCGCGCCGTAAACCCAGAGGAGAATGGGGAACTGGGCCGCTTGCACGACCTCGTTGGTCGCGGCCATCACGCCGGCGTTGCCGCTGGCCAACTTGAACGCAGTCTTTGTGGTGGTGGTGGGGTATTCGGCTTGGAAGGCTTTGACGGTGTCGGTGACGGTGCGGAGGGTTTCGGCTTTGTGGTCGGTGAGGAAGATCATGATCGGCATGACGGAGCCGTCGGCGTTGAGCAGGCCGGTGGCCGTTTCGATGGGAGAAACGGCTTGCGCGAGCGCGTTGGGGTGGCGTGGGAGGATGCGCCATTTGAGCGAGCCTTCGTTCCAGCCGGCGTTGACGATTTTCGCGATGGTGGGAACGCTGACGATGGACTTCACGCCTGGTAGGGCGCGGAGGCGGCTTTCGAGATCGTCCATAAGCGCGAGGACGTCGAAATTGACGCAGCCGTTGGGTTCGGTTTCGACGATGACGGAGAGGATGTCCACGCCGATGGAGAATTTTTCGGTGATGATGCGGGTGTCGGTGTTGTAGCGGGAATTTTGGCGGAGTTCGGGTACGCCGGCGTGGAGATCGCCGATGCGGATTTCCTGAGATTTGTACCAGGCGAAGAGGCCGAGGAGCGCGGAGACGACGAGGATGACGATGGAGGGCGTGTGCTCCATGATGCGCGCGACTTTTCGCCAAAGGGCGTCGGTGTGGGCCTTACGGGCGGCAACGCGGGTCTGGTAGCGCGCGGGGAGGTTTTGCCAGGAAAGAAGGATGGGGAGTAGGAACAGGTTCGTCACGATGATAACGGCGACGCCGAGCGAGGCGGTGATGGCGAGTTCCTGGATAACGGGGATCTTGATCACCAGCATGGTGACGAAGCCAAAGGTGTCGGTGAGGAGGGCGACGCCGCCGGGGATGAGGAGCTGGCGGAAGGCGCGGCGTGCGGCCTCTTGGTTGGAGGCACCGGCAAACATCTCGGCGCGGAAGGCGCGGACCATTTGCACGGCGTGGCTGATGGCGATGGCGAAGATGAGGAACGGAACAAGAATCGAAAACGGGTCGATGCCGTAACCAAGTGCCGTCAGTAAGCCGAGCTGCCAGACGACGGCGATGGTGGAGCAGATGAGCGGCGGGAGCGTGAGCCGAAACGAATGCGAGTAGAGGTAGACGAAAAGGCCGGTGATGAGGAACGAGGCGATGAAGAAGAGAATGACCTCACGCGCGCCCTCGCTGACGTCGCCGATGACTTTGGCGAATCCGATGATGTGCACACTGATTTTTTCGCTTTCGAACTTCTGGCGTATGCGGGTTTCGAGGTCTTTGGCTACGGCGATATAGTCGAGTTTCTTGCCAGTGACAGGATCGACTTCGAGCAGTTGCGCGGTGATGATGGCGCCGGTGAAATCGTTGGCGACGAGCTGGCCGACCTTGCCGGATTTGATGATGTTTTCGCGGACGAGGGCGAGGTCTTGGGGTGTGTTTTTAAAATTGGCCGGGATGACGGTTCCACCGGCGAAGCCTTCTTCAACGACTTCCACGTAGCGAACGTTGGGCGTGAAGAGCGATTGCACCTGACTGCGCTCGACGCCGGGCATGAAGAAGACCTCGTCCGTGGCGGCTTTGAGGGTGGAAAAAAATTCGGGGGTGAAGATGGTGGGGGATTGAGGGTAGGGACGATGCTCCGCATCGTCCGTTGAGGCGGATGAGGGACCATCCGCCTTACCTTGAGAGCCCGCAGGCGTGTGTTTTACCATCAGGGCGATGATCACGCGGTTGGCGCCGCCGAATTGGTCCTGATATTTGGTAAAGGTTTCGATGTAGGGATGACCGTTTGGGAGCTGCTTGTTGAAACTGGCGTCGACCTTGATTCGAGTGCAGTAGAACGCCATCAACGCGGTGAGAGCGGCGAAGATGATCGTCAGCGTGACGCGGCGACGAAAGACGAAGGCCTCAAGGGCGTTGGAGAGAGAGGCGAAGGACATTTCGGAAGA
>JAYTWC010000553.1:0-5403 GCA_043743635.1 Verrucomicrobiota bacterium
GAACAAGAAGCAAAATCAGGATTGTGTAGTTGAAGTGTAAATACGCCATCGTGAACGAACGTCGCTGGAATCTCGCGCTCGACGATCGCGCCGCTCGGAATCATGCCGACGGTGGGATGGTTCTTCTGGACGGTGGCGCCACCTGCACCACCCGAACCACCAAGGAAACCACCAACTGCAACAGCGCCTTGTGCAACAGCGTAAACCCGGCCATCGGCGCCCTTGAGCGGAGTCTGCAGAAGCATTCCGCCCTGAAGCGATTTCGCATCACCCATCGAAGCCACCGTAACATCAATCCGGCTGCCATTTTTCAAAAATGCAGCAATGTCGCAGGTGACCATGACGACGGCAGCGTTCTTGGTTTTGATTTGATCGGCAGGGATGGTAATACCGTAACTCTGAAGCGCGTTGGCCACCGTGCGCAGCGTGGTAATAGCGCTGCTATCGCCATCGCCCGCGAGACCAACTACAAGCCCATAACCAACGAGTTGGTTATCACGCCCGCCTTCGACCAGCGTCATGTCCTTGATACGAGCGGCAAACGCCGACTCGCAGGGAAGCCCGGCAACGAGGGCAAAGGATAAAAGTGTGAAAAAATTTCGCATGTGTATCAAATTTTTCAATACAGACGAAGTTTATCGACAATCTTGGTCAGCCAGCCGCGTTTCTGGGCATCAGTCAGCGCACCTTCCGAGATGAACTCTACCCGCACGTCTGCTACATTGGCTGAGGCAACCGTGTTCGTGCTGGTAACATCATCAACCCGAACCAGACCGTGAAGGACAACGTACTGGGTTTCGCCGGCGAAAGTAATTACACGCACGCCCTCAATCACGAGGTTTCCATTTGGCAAAACATCCGTGACGAGAACCGCAGCCTGGCTGGTCAGGCTCTGAGTGTTGCTGATGGCGCCATTCCCAGCAAAAGAATTACCAGCCGACAACTTGGTGGCAGGCAATGAACCATTAAGAGAGCCTAATTTACTCGCAGCCAGCGGGAAAATAAAGCTGCTGACGCTGGCATCAACACTGGAGGACTTGCTGGATTTAGCGCTTTGTGATGATTGTTGGTCAAACGATTCCGAAATTACCACGGTAAGAATATCGCCCACGCGCGAAGCCTTGTGATCCGCAAACATGGAATGCTCAGAATTGGCCGGCGAGGTCCAGAGCGAGTCCGCAAAAACAGGCGTGACGATCGCGAAGCTTAGGACGAAAAAGATGTTTCGGTAATTTTTCATGACTTCAGAAGCGAACTTGTGCACGAGCCTCGGCGACGACGAGGGCAGTGAAATCCTTTTTGGATTCGAGATTACGGAGGCGCACGGTGTCACCCGCAGCGCCATTTTCCATGGCCATCGCCTTGGTGGTAATCGTCAAGGTGCCATCGATCGCGGAGACTTCCACGATCTGGCCCTTCCGAATAAGCGAACGACGAACAAGATCTCGCCAGACGAGCGGGCGACCGGCGGGCACCGACATGACGTAGGTGAAATCAGTTTCGGTGGTGTCAACAGGAACAGTCTCACGCTGCTGCAGAACATCGACCCTGAGAGTATCGAGTTGGGCAGAGTCAAAAGTGGATCCTCGTTCAAGGGGAATTCGCGAAGCCCAGACGTCGCGGAGCAACTGCGCTTTCAAGAGAATCGGGTAGCTACCAAAGACCCGCCCACCGCTCTGGAGGCGCACCTGAACCAAGAGCGTAGAGGCAATTCGAGCCGGATACTCAATGATCGTGGACTCAACCGAACTAGTGGCACCGGCAGGCGCAGTCCAGGGACGGGCCAGCTCAAGCTGCAATTCGCCGCGCAGCTGAAAACGCTCGACAAGTTGGCGATTCAGATCGGCCAGCATCGTCTCCACCGTAAAGGCAGCAGGTGTGGGAGCAGCCACCGTGGCGACCGCAGTTTGCCCAGACACAACAGGAACCAACGCACAGAGGGCGCCGGAGATAAGAATGGAAATGGAAGCGCGCAAGCTCATCAGCGTTTCATCTGGTTGACGTTCTGGAGCATTTCGTCGGAAGTCTGGATGGACTTGCTGTTAATTTCGTAAGCGCGCTGGGCGGTGATGAGGTTCACCATTTCCTGCACGATGTTGACGTTGGAACTTTCGACGTAGCCCTGCACGGTGGTGCCAAAACCCGCCTCGCCTGGCGCACCGGTCTCTGGTGTGCCGCTGGCCGGAGTTTCAATGTAAACGTTTCCGCCAAGACTCTGGAGGCCGGCAGGATTTCCAAAGCGCGTGAGTGCAATTCGGAAAGACTGCGAGCCGCTGGAAGTGGCATAGGTTACCTGCCCTTCTTGCGAAACGCTGATCGAAGTGGTGCCCGGAGGAATTGCCTGGAAACCACTCAATATCGGCATGCCATCGCTGTTCGTGACCTGCCCAGTTGGAGAAACTTTAAACGATCCGTCGCGCGTATAACCCGTGGTGCCGTCGGGGCGCTGGACTTCGTAGAAACCATCGCCCTGAATGGCAATGTCGAGCTTTTGCCCGGTGGACACTAGTTCGCCTTGCGTGAAAACCTTGGCCGTGGAGGCGACGCGGGTGCCGTTGCCGACCTCGATGCCGGTGGGCAAGATGTTGCCACCGCTGTCCTGGGAGCCGCTGGTGCGGGGCTTCTGATAAAGCATGTCCTGGAACGAAATCTGGCTGCGCTTGAAGCCGGGGGTGTTCACGTTCGCCAAGTTGTTGGCTATCGTGTTCAGGTTTAACTGTTGGGCTTCCATGCCCGAGGCGGCAGAGTAGAGGGAGAGGCTCATGGGATTCTAGGTAGTTAAATGATGGATACAAGAAGCCGGCTCAGCCGAGCGTTTCGAGGGCCTTCTGAACGTTCTGGTCGCGATTAGTGATAATCTTTTGGTTCGCTTCGTACGCACGGGCGATTTGCACGAGGGCGATCATTTCGTTAAGAGCTGTGACGTTACTGCCTTCAAGGTAGCCTTGGAGCACACCGGGCTTTTTCATTTCAACGGGCTCCATGCCTTCGGTGGGCACAAACACGCCACCGCCGAGAGGAATGAGTTTCGATTTATCCTCGAAGGTAACGACGTTGATCCGGCCAAGCTGGTTAGCGCCCTGGCTGATTTTGCCGTCTTCGCCGATGGAAATGCTGCCCCCACTTTTCTGCGTAACAATGGCCGAACCGGTCGAAGTCATCAGCGGGAGTCCGCCGCGGCTGAGAATGGTACGATCAGCACCCAAGTGAAATTCGCCCGACCGGGTGTAACCCGTCGAACCATCCGCCATCTGTACTTCAAAAAAACCATCGCCTTCGAGTGCGACATCGAGTTCGCGGCGCGTAGGAGCCGTTTCGCCCGGTTGAAAACTCACGCCGGTGCGGGTCGATGGAAACATGGCTGGCGTCACGCCACCACTTCCAAGCTTGGCTTTGGGATCAGCTTGAATTGATCCCATTGGAATCGAGGAAAACTCGACGGTACGCTTACGGAATCCAGCGACTTGGCTCGATGTGATGTTTTGGGCCACAACTTCCTGCCAGCGCTCCAAGGAGGCGAGAGAAGCTGCGCACTGATAAAGGCCAATATTCATCTGGGGTCTGTACCCTAAGCAGTGGCGATGCCAATTATGTAACTACCATTTATTCAGGGCTATATGTATTTTAATTTTAGTCCGGCATTTTTTGCCGCACCAGGAATTTACCCTATCACGGCAGCATTTGCCTGCGGCCGCGCCGCCGCCGAAAGAGCCAACATAGACCTCGGCGTCGCCCAAAACAAAAGCCGTCCCCCCCCGAAAAGGCACGGCTTCAGAAAAACGAATTCGTGAGTACTTCTCTCTCCCAACTTACGGATTCAACAACTGCTGCATTTCGGGTTTGTCGATGTTCTCGGCGGTGACGAGCACGACATCGGTGAAAAACTGTTTCTCCACCTTTTCTCCTTTGAGCGAAGCAACGGCAGTCTTCATCCCGCGATAGCCCATCTCAAACGGGTTTTGCACGACGAGTGCCTTGATCTCGCCCTTACGCAATGCGGGAATCGCATCTTCATCGGTACCTGCACCGACAACGACGATCTTCCCAGCGAGACCTTTTGTCTGGAGTGATTTGAGCACGCCCTTGGTGGAAATCGTCGTGACCGTAACAATACCGGTAAGGTTCGGATGTTCTTCGACCATCTTGTCGCAGGTGCGCTTCACATCGCCCAGAATTGCACCACCATAATAGCTATCGACAATCGCCGCTTTCGGTAGACCCGTTTTAAATTCCTGGAGCGCTCCGATTTCGCGTTTTTCAGTGGAGTCGCTGCCTTTGAGATAACGCAGGAGCGCAACCTCGCCTGTGGCAGAAACTCCGAGTGCTTTGGCCAACGTACTTCCGCCAAGTTGGCCGGCCTGGAGGTTGTTTGAAGCAATAAATGCGACGGTTTTCGTGCTGTTCAGCGCCGAATCGGTGACAACAACAGGAATGCCTCCGGCAATGGCCTTTTCCACCGACTCAACGAGCTGATCCTTGTGCAGCGGCGTGATGATCATGGCGCTGACCTTTTTCTCGCGGAAATAGTCAACGATTTGAATCTGTTGCTCGACGTCGCTCTCAAAACGAGTGCCACGCACGACCATTTCGACCCCTAGTTCGGCGGCGGCTTTCTTCGCGCCAGCTTCGTAGATCTTCCAAAAATTGCTGGTTCCTTTCGGAATGACCGCAACCGTGTAGTTCTGTGCAAACGCGGCGACGGGCAGGAGCAACAAGGCAAGCAAGTGCTTTTTCATGGTGAAAATAAGGGCTACGGTCGTGAAGTGGCCGTCAACCACGAGTTTATCGGACCATTTTGCCGCTTTCTGTAATTCTGCCGCGAAGCCAGCGCCACGTCAGCTCCGGAAACCCACCCCACCCTGTCCTCAAGCCCTATTTCTTGGCCTTTAATTCGATCTGTGGCCCATCGGTAAGGTAAACAACATCTTTCGGATTGATCACGTAGACTAACCCACGACCCACTTCGACCACCAACACACCGCCTGCCGCGCGAACTTGTTTCACGTCTTCAAGGGTGCGCAAAATACCTTCTTTTTGAAAGACAATCGTCAAGGGTGGTCTCGAGAGCTGAGTAAATGCCAAGGCATAACCATTGGCCAGATCCTTGGATTCCGATTCCACCGTCACATGAACAGGCGTGGACGCGGGCGCGGGCTGCGACTGGGCATAAACACCCGATACTAGCGCCACCGCCAAAACAAATAAGGAGCAGTATTTCATGGGGATAGTGTCACATTTCACGGCTTAAGAAGCGAGACGATAACGATTTTGTCCCTTTGCCTTCAACCGCCTGCCGGATAAAGGCAGTCGATTTCGATCCGTTCGCCACAGGAACAATGGACGATAAGGCGGACGACCTTATCGCCCTGCTTCACGGCCTCGACCGTGGCGCCACCGCCAGCT
>JAYTWC010000554.1:0-3599 GCA_043743635.1 Verrucomicrobiota bacterium
AGCTATAACAAACCGCAACCGCTTATCGCCCGCTTCGCCTCGTCCGCCGCGCACGTCACCGGTAAAAACCTCGTCTCATCGGAAACCTTCACCTGGCTCCGCCAGCATTTCCACGAAGCGCCCTCGCAAATGAAGCCCGAGCTCGACCAGCTCTTTCTCGCGGGCATCAACCACGTCTTCTACCACGGCACCTGCTATTCGCCCTCCGACGCACAATGGCCCGGCTGGCTCTTCTACGCCTCGACCCAGTACAACGACCGCAACGCCCTCTGGCGCGACCTCGGCGAAGGCCTCAATGCCTACATCACCCGTTGCCAGTCGCTCCTCCAACAAGGCGAACCCGACACTGACGTCCTCATCTACTGGCCCATCTACGACCTCTGGCACAACGCCGATGGCTACGACATAAGGTTCGGCATGCACGATGCCCAATGGATCACGGAAACCCCCGCCGGAAAACTCGCGCAGAAGCTGATCGATTCAGGCATCCAGTTCGATTTCGTTTCGGACGAGCAGCTGCAAACTCTCTCCGTCAAAAACAAATCCCTGCAAACGAAGTCCGGCCAGCACTACCGATACCTTTGGGTTCCCCCGACCAAGCTGATGTCTTCGACTACCCTGAAAACTCTGGCCGACCTCGCCGCCACCGGAGCGGAAGTACATTTCATCGACAGCCTACCCACCGAGGTTCCCGGCAACGGCAATCTGACTAGCCGTCGCAGCGAACTCAAAGTCCAGATCGACCGACTGGCCTCGCTCAAACTCCAAGCACAGCCCGGACTGCCGTCGATCCTCCTAAAATCCACCGCCGAAACCTCACTCAGCTCGTCCGGCCTCACCTTCATCCGCCGCAAACTCGGCAACGACACCCTCTACTTCGTCGTCAACCTAACCGGCAAACCGTTCAACGATTCAGTCTCTCTTGCCACCTACAACGACCACGCACTCTTACTCGATCCCCGTAGTGGAAAATCCGGCCAAGCTTCATGCGAAGCTGTTCTCCACTCCACAGAATCAGTCCGTAAAACCTCGCTCGGCGAATTCGTCGCATTCACCGGAGCTTCGCTATCAATACGTCTCCAACTCTCTCCCGGCGAATCCCTCTTCATCCGGACTTCCGACAAGAAATTTTCCGCTCCGCACTGGACCTACCTCCAGTCCAACCCGTCGCCAGTTGCACTCACATCCCCCTGGTCTGTCACCTTCCTCCGCGGCGGACCCGAACTACCGCCTGCCTACAAAACCACGGAGCTAAAATCCTGGACCGAGCAAGGCGGCGAGGCCGAGCGTTTCGCCGGCACCGCGCGCTACGAAACCGAATTCGAAATCCCCGCCGGCATCGCCGCCGACGACTGGCAGCTCGATTTGAACGATGTCCGCGAAACCGCCCGCGTTTTCATCAACGGTCAGCAAGTCGACCTCCTCTGGTCGTTGCCCTTCCGCACCAAGATTGGCGCTTTTCTCAAGCCCGGCAAAAACACCCTCGCGATCGAAGTCACCAACCTCTCCGCCAATCGCATCCGAGATTTGGATACACGAAAGGTCGTCTGGAAGAATTTCTACGAAATCAATTTCGTGAACCCGCACTACGAAAAACTCGACGCCTCCATCTGGACCATCATGCCCTCCGGCCTCCTCGGCCCCGTCACACTCACGCCGCTGAAGAAATTCGACCCAGCATCGTCTGCTCACTAACCACACCGTCTTCGCTCCGGCCTCGAACTACGCAGGCCGCCTAACGATAACCATCAGGTCGTGCCGGAAATTTGCCGGCATGAACTGGGTTAGGCGTGAAAAGAACCTGCCCGAACCCGCACCAAAGCGATAAAGATTTTCGATGCGCGTTTCCAGCACCTCGAAACCCGTCTCGCGGCAATACACCTCCAGTTCTGCCGCCGTGTACTCGCGGAAATGCCCAGGATTTCCCGAATCCTCTCGAATTTTCTCATAGGGATTGATCCCCCAGAGCAGCCTCCAGCGATTGCGCAAAAACGCCGCATTAGGCGTCGAAACGATCAGCACGCCGCCCGGTTTCAAACAGCGGAAAAGATAACGCAACACATGCCTTGGCGACGTGTGCAAATGCTCGATCACCTCTAAAAACAAAATCAAATCCACCGGCTCGGGCACCGCGCACGTTTCAGGTTCAGCCGTGCAATTCAAGTCCAGCGCATGATGCACCGTATCCGGCGTCGCCCGATAACGCGGATCTTCCCAACCCATCGTTTCCACCCTAATCGCTGGAAACATTTTCTTCAACAGCACCGTCTGGTAGGACGGCCCGATGTCGAGCACACGCTCGGTCCGTTGGCTGGCGCACAACGTTCCTACCACCACCAAATTTTGCGCGATGCGGTCAGCATTCTCGCGCCAGTACTGCTGCGCATCCGGGCCCAGCGTGGCGGCATGCGCATCACCCAACGTCTTGATTTTGTTGATTTCAGATTTCTTCATCGCAATTACCGAACCAGTGAAAATCCGGCACGCACCGTTCTCGTGCGTTCTTTGTAGCCAAGCAAGCTTTCGCCATAGCCATCAAAACCCTGAACCAGCAGAAAACTGGCGAAATTCGCATACGTGATGCGAAGGGGATAATTGAAGTCCATCTGAAGACTTCCCCGGTCAAAGTGGCTGCCCATCCTACCCAACGCCGATAAACTCCAGCTGTTTTTCCTAGCCAACCCCATCATATACTCACCATAACCACGATAACGCGGTAAATCCGGGTTGTCGCTCAAGTTATCCACATAAGCGAAAATCTTCGGCATGAATACGAGTGTCCATTTATCGCCAAGGTCGCGGCCAAAAATGGGCCGCACATAAAACAGATTCATACTGCGGGAGCTATTTCCATCCCGTCCGTTGGACTCATGTTGCAAAGAAGCCTGGTAGCCGAACCACTTGAACCCGAGAAAGCCCGGGGCGGCAGGAGCCGGCGTGAGCGACTCATACACCAATTCGGGCATGTAACTCGTGTCGTAAAAAGGACTGGAGTACGACGTTATGTCCCAAACTGATCGTTGGGTGTACCCGACATAGACACCGCTCAACGGCGGATTCAACGTTCCCGCCGCACTTTTGTCTCCATAAATTCGATACTTGAAGCTGAACTGGAATTTCGCCGCTGGTTTTTTCGGCCCAAAAATAAAATAGATCGGCTGGTGCGTGGAAATATTTTCCGCAAAAACCCGGTGAAACTGGGCCAACGCAGGCACGGCGCCTCGATCCGCAAGGGGTGATGGTACCGTGCGGTCCGCTTCAGCAACCAGACCCTCGACGTGTTTGACATCCACCACCGCACGCACGGCAGGATCGTCCACCTCCAACACCAGTCGCCCTGCGGCGTCACTCGGCACGACAAAAGAACACGTCGCATGACTAAACGAACTGGGCGCGATCACCGGAACAGGCGTCGTTTTGACATCAAGTTGAACCGACCAAATGCGCCCTTCCCCAACCAGCCGAGCCCGCAAAACCATAGGCAGAGTCGCACGCATTGGCTGATCGCTCGGATTCAACAACACCAAACTCACCTCCACTCTCGAACCCGAAACCAACTCCTGAGTTGAAACGATCAATGCACCGGTAAGCCCTTGAGC
>JAYTWC010000555.1:0-4149 GCA_043743635.1 Verrucomicrobiota bacterium
CGCCTCATGGTCTGGTGGGCCGAAACCGATACCCCTGCCACAAAAAACCTCCAAGGCAAACCCGGCGAAATCCTTTCCCTCGAGCCTCTCGTCATCGCCACCGCCGACGGTGCCATCGAACTCACAAAAACTGAATGGATCGGAAAACCCGCCGCTCCGCTCCAGCTTGGCCAATCCTTCTAAACCCATTTCCTCTCGGAAATTAGCGTTTATTAGCGTCCATTAGCGGTTCAATAACTCCGTTTTTAGCCTTCCCACTTTCATCCTTCCCACTTTTCCACCTTTCAGCCTTCCTTCATCCATGCCCACCAAAGTTCTCATTCTCGGCGCCAACGGTTTCATCGGCAGCTCGCTCACCCGCGCGATCCTGCAAAAGAAAGACTGGGAAGTCTACGGCATGGACATCGGCTCCCACAAACTCACCCACAGTCTCGGCAATCCCCGTTTCAAATTCGTCGAGGGCGACATCACGATCAACCGCGAGTGGATCGAGTACCACGTCAAGAAATGCGACGCCGTTATCCCGCTCGTCGCCATCGCTAACCCGGTCCAATACGTCAAAGACCCGCTGCGCGTCTTCGAACTCGATTTCGAAGCCAACCTCGCGATCGTCCGCCAGGCCGCCAAGTACAAAAAACGCGTCATCTTCCCCTCCACCTCCGAAGTCTACGGCATGTGCCCCGACAAGGAGCTCAACGAAGAAACCAGCACGCTCGTCTACGGCCCGATCGAACGCCAGCGCTGGATCTACGCCAACTCGAAGCAACTCCTCGACCGCGTCATCTACGCTTACGGCGTCCGCGACAACCTCGATTACACCCTCTTTCGTCCTTTCAACTGGATCGGGCCGCAGCTCGACGACGTCTTCGAAGCCAAAGAAGGCAGCTCGCGTCTCTTCACGCAGTTCATCTCCAACGTCATTTTCAAAAAACCCCTCCAACTGGTCGACGGCGGCAAACAAAGCCGCTCCTTCACCTTCATCGACGACGGCATCGACGCCCTTCTGCGCATCATCGAAAACAAGGACGGCTGCGCCTCCCGTCAGATCTTCAACATCGGCAACCCCAAGAACGACGTCAGCGTGGCCGACCTCGCCAAGCACATCCTCGCCGCTTTCAAGGATTATCCTGACTACGCCGAACATGTCAAAGCCGCCAAAGTCGTCAAAGTTTCCTCCGGCCAGTATTTCGGCAAATATTATCAGGACATCCAGAAACGCGTTCCCTCCATCGCCAACGCCAAAAAACGCCTCGGCTGGACGCCGAAAGTCAACTTGAAGACCGCGATCAAGCTCACGCTCGACTACCACCTCGCGCACAAAGATTACCAGCTGGAGTAACAACTCCGAGCTAGGGCGCGACAGATTCGGTATTTCGCCACAGGGAACACAGAGCTCTGTGACCTACTTGTTTCCCACTCATCTCCTCCTTCACCATGCCCATCCGCCTCGCCCTTAAAATCGACGTCGACACCGATCGCGGCACCCGCATCGGCGTGCCGAACCTCGTGCGAGATCTACAAGAATTCGAAGCCCCCGGCTGTTTTCTCTTCTCCCTCGGACCCGACCAAACCGGCCGCGCCATCACCCGCATCTTTCGCCCCGGCTTTTTTAAAAAAGTCAGCCGCACCAGCGTCGTTAAACTCTACGGCATCCGCACGCTCCTCAACGGCACGCTCCTGCCCGCCCCGCATATCGGCCGCCGCAACACCCGCATCCTCCGCGAAGTCCGCGACGCCGGCCACGAGGTCGGCATCCATTGCTACAACCATTACCGCTGGCAGGACTACGTGAACAAAATGTCCCTCGACACCGTGCGCGCCGAGTTCATTGCCGCCCGCGCCGAGTTTCTCCGCATCTTCGGCACCGAAGCCCAGACCGCCGGTGCTCCCGGCTGGCAAAGCAACCCGCGCAGCCGCCAAATCTACGACGAGGCCAACCTTCTCTACTCGAGCGACGTCCGCGGCCACTCGCCTTTTTTCCCGCGCATCGGCGATCAGGTTTTCAAAACTCTCGAAATCCCCAGCACGCTGCCAACCTTCGACGAACTCCTCGGCCGCCCCGAATACCCCGAGGATAAAATCGTGCCGCACTACTTGTCGCTCCTACGCGCCGACCGGCCCAACGTCTTCACGCTCCACGCCGAGATCGAAGGCATGGGCCACCGCCCGCTCTTCCGCGCCCTGCTCGCCGCGTGTCGCGAAGCCGGTGTCGAATTCATCCGCCTCGACGAACTCGCTAAAGAACTCCTCGCCAACCGCGACGCGCTTCCGATCCACGATCAGGTTCCCGCCGAAATCGACGGCCGCAGCGGCAACGTCGCCACGCAGGCTATTTAGCGAGCAACAAACAGACACTCTTCCCCGAGTGTCACGTTCTCGCTTCCTCCCGTGTCCACCGAACCCAACGCCGTCGCCAACACCAAAGACACCGCCCGTCCTCTCACCGGCATCCTTATCATGATGGGCGCCATCGCCTGTTTTTGTTGCATGGATGCCTCTGCCAAATGGTTGTCACGCGAACTCGACCCCTTGCAGGTCTCGGGCATGCGCTACCTCGTGAGCTTGCTCGCCGTGGCGATTTTTCTAAATCCCAAAACCAAACCCGGGATCTTGCGTACAGCAAAGCCCATGCTCCAGATCTGGCGTGCGCTTTTCCTAATCGGCATGACGCTCGGCTGCTTCATCGCGCTGCGCTATCTGCCGCTGACGCAAATCACCGCCATCAATTTCTCCGCACCGCTCATCACCGCGTTGCTGGCCGGGCCGGTGCTCGGTGAAAAAATCGGCCCGCGCCGCCTGATCGCCGTGCTCGTCGGTTTCGCCGGAGTGCTGATTGTGACGCGTCCATTCGGCCAGGCCGTCCAGCCTGCCGTTTTCCTCGCCCTCGCCGCCGCCCTTTCCAACTCGTTTTATCTGCTCATCACCCGCCGTCTTTCAGGCCACGATTCGTCTGAAACCACGATGGCCTACACCAGCCTGGTCGGCACGCTCTTGGTCTCGCCGATTCTGTTCTTCATTTGGAAAACGCCCTCAACCGCGCTGGTCTGGGCGGTATTGATTGGTTTAGGTCTCTTCGGCGCGATCGGGCACTGGCTGCTCATCCTCGCTCATCGGCACGCCCCCGCCTCGGTGCTCGCACCGTTTTTTTATGCACAGATCATCGGTGCGACGATCTTCAGTCTGCTGGTTTTCGGCGAAAAGCCGGATCGCTGGACAGCCTTGGGCGGTTTGATCGTCGTCAGCTCAGGCCTGTATTTGCTCTATCGCGAACGCGTCCGCCATAAATTCCCCAGCGCCGACCTTTCGGCCTAGAGCGATCAATTAAAACGATAGCCGCTTTGAGAGGGCGGGGCGTTGTCCCCGCCGATCGGCGCCGACGGCGCGGCGCCCTCCATCGGAGGGGCGATTCATATTTGAGGCCACCGTTTTATTTAAAATGCTCTGAGAAAAAGTTGCCCCGCGCGGCTTCCTTCGACCGCGCAAAATATCTCCAATCGCAAAGGCCCGTTCTCGGTTTTGCGACCAGTGGCAGCTCGACCTTGCAGCAGGAATTAGGTCTTCATGGTGACCCCCTTTTCCCATGAAACTGTTCCTTCGCTCGTTCCTCTTCGCTGCGGTACTCATCGCGTCTGCCTTCGCCGCCAACGACGCCGTTCAAACCCCACCCCGCGAGCGGCTCCTCATGGACTCTGGCTGGCGGTTCGCCTTCGGACATCCCTCGGATCCCGCACGTGATTTCAACCACGCCACCAGCTACTTCTCCTATCTCGCCAAAGCCGGCTACGGCGACGGTCCGGCCTCCGCATCTTTCGACGATCGCGCGTGGCGCCAGCTCAACCTCCCGCACGACTGGGCCGTTGAAGCTCCTTTTTCCGGCCAGGGTAGCCACAGCCATGGTTACAAAGCCATCGGTCGCAACTTCCCCGAGCGCTCCGTCGGTTGGTATCGCAAAACCTTCTCCGTACCGGCAAACGACCTCGGCCGCCGCATCAGCATCGAGTTCGACGGCGTGTTTCGCGACTCCGTCGTCTGGATAAACGGTTTCTACCTCGGCCGCCAACCGAGCGGGTACACGAGTTTCCGTTACGACCTGACCGACTACCTCAACTACGGCGGCGAAAACGTGATCACCGTCCGCGTCGACGCCAC
>JAYTWC010000556.1:0-2842 GCA_043743635.1 Verrucomicrobiota bacterium
GCGTACGAGAAAATCAAACGGCGGCGTATCCAGAGTTGTCACCGTGCATTCCGACCGGATCTCAAGCGTCGCCGAGCTGGTCGCGAACTGTGCACTCGCTGGCAAGTTGTCGAAATCATCACGCATCCACGCCACCTTTGCCTCCGGCTGAAAGTTAAAGATGATACGGTTCACTTGGAGCAGCGGATTTTCACGCGGCCGCAGATAAAGCAAATGCGGGTGAAGCTGCACCTCGCGGTCATACTCGTAACGAGTCAGGTGGAAAATCTCTAGGTGCATATTGGTTTAAGAATAAAACGTCAGCGAGTTGCGACATCCTTCATTAGCAGCTATCGCGCCGACAAACGGTATTGGCTGAACCCATCAGCCGAACCAACTATCGCCAACAAAATCAAGCAGCGTCCTGATCGCTTTCGGTCTTCGCCGTCTTCTTGAGCGTCGGCTTGCGTTTTCCGGCTACGACTGCGGCGTCGATCACAACTTCGGTCACGTCTTCGCGCTGTGGCAGCTCATACATAACCTCTAACATAATATTTTCCATGATCGAACGCAGGGCGCGCGCACCAGTCTTCAACTCTATCGCTTTCGCGGCGATCGCTTTCACGGCATCGGTGGTGAAACGCAGACGAACACCGTCCATCGCGAACAGCTTCGAATACTGTTTTACCATCGCATTCTTCGTCTTCAGTAAAATCTTTTCGAGGTCCGCAATCTTGAGCTGGTCGAGCACCGAAACCACGGGCAAGCGGCCAATGAACTCGGGGATCATGCCGAACCGGATCAAGTCTTCCGGTGCGAGCGCTTTCATCATCTCGTCGGGATGCAATGTCGTTTCCTTCTGCGAGGTGATGGCCGAATAACCCACGCTTCGCTGGCCCATGCGACGTTGCACGATCTGGTCGAGACCGACATACGCGCCACCACAAATAAAGAGAATATTGCTCGTATTAATTTGCACGTACTCCTGGTTCGGGTGCTTGCGGCCACCCTGCGGAGGAACATTGCAAACCGTGCCTTCGAGAATCTTGAGCAACGCCTGTTGTACGCCTTCGCCGGATACGTCACGCGTGATCGAAACGTTCTCGGTCTTGCGACCAATCTTGTCGATTTCGTCGATGTAGATAATACCACATTCGGCTTTCTTCACATCGTAGTTGGCCGCTTGCAGAAGACGCAGAACGACATTTTCAACATCTTCGCCGACATAGCCCGCCTCGGTGAGCGTCGTGGCATCGGAGATCGCAAACGGCACCTCGAGAATGCGCTCAAGTGTGCGAGCGAGCAGCGTCTTGCCGGAACCAGTCGGTCCAACCAACAAAATATTACTCTTTTCAACCTCGACGTCGCTAAACTCCGGAGCCAACGCGACTGAGTCTTTGGTCGTCTGCGCGGTGTCAAACATCAGCCGCTTGTAGTGGTTGTAAACCGCAACCGAAAGGACCTTCTTGGCGTGATCCTGACCGATCACAAAATCGTCGAGCATCCGCTTGATTTCGGAGGGCTTT
This sequence comes from Verrucomicrobiota bacterium, assembly GCA_043743635.1. Taxonomy (GTDB): domain Bacteria; phylum Verrucomicrobiota; class Verrucomicrobiia; order Opitutales; family Opitutaceae; genus JADKHC01. The sequence continues at coordinate 1,506 of JAYTWC010000556.1, forward strand.
ACCAAACGTAGAGCTGGACGCGCCTCGGGGGCGGCCTGTTTCACCTCACGATCGATGATCGTCTTGCAGACGTTGACGCACGAGTCGCAAATATAAACGCCCGGACCGGCGATTATTTTCTTAACTTCCGACTGCGATTTCCCGCAGAAGGAACAGAGCGTCATGCGCGACGATTTAGCCATGGAGAAACAGTGAGTTCGGAAACAGACCCATGTCGAGGTGAGAGTTTAATCCCCGACTAATCGACACACCTGCACCCGGATTTCAGTCCGCACGAAAAAAAATCGGACCCTCTGCCCAACTCACTGGCAGTCAGGCGAGATCAGTTCGAAGATTTCAGCTCGCCGGAGTCGGAACCGCGATCGACTGCACCTGACGGGTCGATTCCACAACGTGGTCAACGATGCCGTAAATTTTAGCCTCGTGCGCAGTCATGTAGTAATCGCGGTCGGAATCTTTTTCGATCTGTTCGGCCGTTTTACCCGTGTGCTTGGAAATGGTTTCGTTGAGCACTTTGCGCCAGCGCAGAATTTCCCGAGCGGCGATAGCGATGTCGGCCGTTTGACCGCCCGCGCCACCGGAAGGCTGGTGGATCATCACGCGGCTATTGGGCAACGCGAAACGTTTTCCCTTCGTACCTGCCGCCAAGATCACCGTGGCCATACTGGCCGCCATGCCGATGCAATACGTGACAACGTCGCATTGAAGGAAGTTGATTGTATCGTAGATCGCCATGCCCCCGGTGACGACGCCACCCGGGGAGTTGATGTAGAGATGGATGTCCTTCTTCGGATCTTCCATCTGCAGAAACAGCAGTTGGGCAATAACGTTGTTGGTGATCACGTCATCGATCGGTGAACCGATGAAAACGATGCGGTCTTTCAGCAGACGGCTGTAGACATCCCATTGCCGTGATTCACGGCCCGTGTTTTCCCAAACTGTCGGCAGATAATAGCTCACAAAAACCTTTGGTTACGCGTGTTTCAGAACTGCGGTTAGATGGTTTTAACCGTAGCCTTGGAGACGAGTAAATCAAGGGTCTTGTCGAAAATGATCGCCTGCTGCACCGAACGGAGACGCTCACGGTCCTTCGACAAATCCTTCACGAGCTTGTCAGGGCGGGCGTTGTTCATCATCGCTTCGCGATAGATGTAAGCATCGATGTCCTTCTCGGTGACGCTGATTTTTTCCTGTTCAGCGATACGGGCGAGAATGAGCTGGGTCTTGACGCGGCCAGCAGCGGCTTTTTTGGCGCTTTCAAAAAGGTTCTTCTTGTCCTTCTCGAACTGTTCCTGAGGAACGCCACGACGCATATTTTCTTCGATGAAATTGCGGAG
>JAYTWC010000557.1:0-1897 GCA_043743635.1 Verrucomicrobiota bacterium
GCTTGTGATCGCGAGCCCCACGCACGTCCTCTCGGAGATTATCCATAAACTTAAAAGTGCGCTCTTCGGCAAAACCTCGGGTAAAGCGGAATATTTCGATCTGCTGAAGATGCTTTATGAGATTTTCATGGTGGGTCGTCGCAATGGTCTGATCGCGCTCGAAGAGCACGTCATGAACCCAGGCAGCAGCAGTATTTTTAATAAATACCCAGTGTTTACCGCCAATCATGAACGGATGCAATTTCTGATCAACGGACTAAAGCCAGTCATCGACGGTAAAATTAAGCCCGATCAACTTGAAGATCTGATGTTGACCGAACTCGAATCCAAGAGCGAAGAAGGCGATCATCCCATCCACATGCTTCAGCTCATCGGTGATTCGTTGCCTGGCATCGGGATCGTCGCGGCCGTGCTCGGTATCATCAACACCATGTCGGCTATCGCCGATGGACCTGAGGTAGTGGGCGAACGTGTCGCCGCTGCACTTACGGGCACCTTTCTTGGTGTGTTCTTTGCTTACGGCTTCATCAATCCGCTCGCGATGCGCGTTAAGTTTAACAACGCCAACGAGCAGATGTACCTTAAATGCATTCTTGGTGCTGTTGCCGGCTTTGCCAAAGGCCTCGCACCTCTTACCGCAGTCGAAGTGGCTCGGCGTTCTCTCGCCAGCGATGTCCAACCGGCCGCTGACGAACTGGAGAATACCCTCAAATCCATGCCTGCGCCTGGCCGTGCGCCCGGTTAACCTTTGATTGCCGGGCCTCTGCGGCCTGGCCACTTACCGTGAGCAAAAGACGCATGAAGAAAAAGGATGCCCACCACGGCGGTGCGTGGAAGGTGGCGTTTGCCGACTTCATGACCGCGATGATGGCGCTCTTTCTCGTGCTTTGGATTTCTTCGCAGGAGAAAAAAATCCTCATCGCCACCGCGCGGTATTTTCAGAACCCCTTTTCCTCCCCGATGGATCGAACCTCGGGCATCATGCCGTACGACACCAATAAACCGAGCCAACCCCATGGCGACGATTCCGGTGCCGATAATCCGCAAACGAGCAGTCGCAACATCGACCTCAATTATCTTAACTCCCTAGCTAAGGACTTTTTCAAACTTCTTAACCTGGATCAGGATCTCGCTGAAAAACCGATCGATATTCAGGTCACCAGTGACGGGTTGCGCATCACTCTTTTTGATCGGTCCCGGCGCCCACTTTTCGCTGAAAATACCGCCGAATTCACGGAGTGGGGGCGCTTTGTCATGCAAAGCCTTGCGTGGATGATCGACCGGCAAAAATTTCGCGTCGTCATCGAAGGGCACACGCGCCAAGGCCTTGTCTTGCCGAAGCCTGACTACACCGCGTGGGAACTATCCGCTGATCGCGCCAATGCGGCTCGCCGCGCGCTTACGCTTTATGCAGTTGATCCGACAAGAGTTGAGCGCGTAACAGGTTATGCTGATACGCGACCGGTTCCTTTTCAGAAACCAGAATCCGAGGCAAACCAACGTATCACAATCAGCCTTACGGTTGGCACCCGCATGCAACAGAAGGAAAAAGACCCGACAGGCCCGACGACGGGATCTATTCCGTCTTCTAAAACCCTTTCTCAATCCACTCCCAAACCCACGGGTGCGTCAGCGGAGATTACGACTACCAACGCAAACCCGGCCAAAACTGAAACCCGATGAAACCATTTCTTTCCGGTCGAGCCCACGTCCAATCTGTTAGCCTGCAACCCTCCGGTGGCCTTAGTCCAGCCGAAGCCATCACGCGCGCGAATGCCCATAAACATGGCAAGGACGCAGCTGGCGGTGGCGCCACGGTCGAGGCCGTGAAGCAGGGCGATAAGGTCGTCCGCCTTATCGTCCATTGTTCCTGTGGCGAACGGATCGAAATCGACTG
>JAYTWC010000558.1:0-6303 GCA_043743635.1 Verrucomicrobiota bacterium
GCAGTAGTTTTCCGGCTGCGTGCAAGTCCAGTTGCAGTTCTGGCAGGCGATGTCGTGGCGCAGCCAAATTTGGCGGTCGGGTGAATGCCACCAAGGGCCGAACATGCGGACGTGTCCACCGCCGAGTAGTGTGACTACGGGTTTGTCGAGTGCGCCGGCAAGGTGAGTCGAAGCGCTGTCCATGGTCAGGATGGCTTTGGCGCTGGCGAGGGTTTTGAAATAGTCGTCGAGGTTGGCGCAGATGCGGGCGGACTCAAATGCGATATTGGCGGCACGGGCTTGTTGTTCAAAGGCGGCCAGCTGTTCGGCTTGGTCGGGGCCGACGATGATATTGATTGGAAGCGGGTTTTCGGTCTGAAACTGATGGAGAGCTTCGATCAGCAGTCGGGTTGGGTAATCTTTTACTTTAGCGCTGGCGAATGGTGCGACGAGTAGATTGCCGCCAGGGGTAGATTTGAGTGAGCGAAGGCGTGGCTTAACTTCGTCGGGTGTGACTTTTCGCTCCAATATGTATTCAAGGATCAACCGGTACCCTTCCAAGTCGAACGAGAGCGACGGATCGGCTGATTGTGGGTAGGAAAGGGTTTCGTTAAACGGGAATTTGCCGCCGATGAATTCCGCGAGCGGGTCTCCACTCAGGCCATGGATCGCGCCGGTGGGTAGCCAAGAGAGCAGGGCGTCACGGTAGATCGAGGGATAATGGCGGAAGGAGACGACGTGATCGAATCGGTAGCTCGCGGCGCCGGATTGTTGCTGCCACCAGATCGGAGCAATCTTCCGGAGTTTTTTCGCGACAAAAGGCGGCACGACGATTTGGGGCGTGTCGGGAAACTCCCGACTGGCGATCTCGCGGGCGAAGGGCGAGATGATGAGCAGACAGTTTTCCGGTCCGAAGCGTTCGGTGAGCAGTCGGATCGCCGAGGTCGCGAGGACGAAGTCGCCAAGCCGGTCGACTTTGACAATGCCGATGGCGAATTTTTTGCGGTGCAGTTGGGTTGGAATGTAACCGAGGGCGCGTAGAATATGCCAACGGCCACGATTGCGGAGATTGCCCCAAAAAGGTGAACGGACTTTGGCGGCCACGATTAGTTTGGCTGGGTATTCTGCCGGTCGTAGAGCGATTTGTAGAGGGCGTTGGCCGTGTACAATTGGGCGTGCGGTCCGGAGGCGACGATCTGGCCGTCGTCGAAAACGAGGATCTTGGTGGCGTCACGGATGGTACTAAAACGATGGGCGATGATCAGCACGGTCTTGCCGGCGACGAGTTTCTTGAGCGCCGCTTGGATAAACGCCTCGCTGTCAGAATCGAGTGCCGACGTGGCTTCGTCGAGGATGAGAATCGGGGCGTTGCGCAGAAAGGCGCGGGCGATGGCGATGCGTTGTTTTTGACCGCCGGAAAGGCGACTGCCGCGTTCGCCAACGTTGGTGGCGTAGCCGAGTCCGCCGTCGAGGTTGAGAATGAAATCGTGGGCGAAGGCGTCACGGGCAGCTTGCTCGACCTCGGCGCGGGTGGCGTTCTGGCGGCCGAGTAATAGGTTCTCGTAGATGGTTTCGTTGAAGAGAACGGGGTCTTGGGAAACGATCGCGATGTTGTTGCGAAGATCGTTGAGGCGGAAGCTGCGAAGGTCGTGTCCGTCGACGGTGATGGAGCCGGCGGTGGCTTCGTAGAAGCGCGGAACGAGGTTGGCGAAGGTAGTTTTGCCCGCGCCGCTGGGTCCGACGAGGGCGCACACGGTGCCGGCCGGGATGTCGACGGTGACGTTGTTGAGGACGGGTTCGCCGGGCTTGTAGGCGAACGTGACGTGATTGAAGGCGATGTCGCCGCGGATGCGGTCAATTTTTACTGGATCGGCCGGATCAGCGATGAGGATTGGTTCGTTGATAACCTCTTCAAGTCGGGAAAGCGAAGCTTCGCCGCGTTTGAGTTCGTTGTTGATGGCACCGAGTTTCTTGATCGGTTCGTAACTGAGATATAGCGCCGCCAAAATTCCGAGAAAACTACCGCTGTGAACGTTGTAGCGGTAGGCATAGACAAAGGTCATCGAGATGCCGAAGGCGGCGAGAATCTCGATCGAAGGTGCGAGCATCCGTGCGTATTTGACCACTTTCATCTGGGCTCGTACGATCAAGGCGCTGAGCTTGGCGAAGCGGTCGACTTCGTATTTCTCAAGGCCGAAGGCGCGAACTTCCTTGGCGGCGGCGAGGTTTTCCGTAAAGCGACTGGTTATGTTGCCGGCTTGGCCTTGCAGCTGGATGGCGCGGGCGAGCATTTTCTTCCCCACATAGCGAATAGGGAAAACGGCGAGGGGCACGGTTCCGAGGCAAATGAGGACAAAGATCAAGCCCTGTTCGCCGTAGGCGATGATGGCGACTGCGGCGAGGGTGCTGATCAAGGTAGTTGGCTGCTGGATCAGGTCGTTGGAAACGATGGTCAGTGTTGTTTGTAGCTGATTGGTGTCGCCAAGACCGCGGGCAATTAATTCGCCGCTCGGAAGCTTTTGGGAAAAGCTTAGCGGCAGGCATTGCAATTTCCGAAAGTAGTCGAGCCGAATTTGCTCCAGGATCCGAACACCGGCGAGTTGTATCAAGTAAGTGTTTAGATAGCCGGCCACGCCGCGGATGATGAAAATGACAGGGAGCCAGAGAGCGATTGCCCAGATTTGCCAGATGGCGAGCTTGGGGCGTTCCGGTGGTGGCGTGGGCGTTGGTATGGGTACGACGGGCGTGTCAGAAGGCTTGGTTTGGTTGATTTCGAACAGGCGGTCGAAGTAGCCGTCTAGATCGAACCATTTGTTTTTGATCGCTTCCACAGAGCCTGGCTGAGGTGTGGGGTCGGCCACCAACACGCGAGGAATCACATATTTAATCAGCAAAGGCATGCCAAGGCCGTTGACCGCTCCATTGAGTATTCCGAATAAAATACCGGCGATCAGAATCAGGCGGACGGAGCGCAGGTATTTGAAGTAGGGAATAAAACGACGCATGAGAAAAGAGACGTTGGCTAAATGCTACTGGCGCTGGAAGCCGGAAATAGAGGCAAAAATGAAGCGGGTTACCCAGTGGTTTAGTAGAAGAGACGCCGGAAGAAGCGGCGGACTTTGCGGTACCATTTGCGATTTTTGCGTCGTTTCCAGTCGAGGGCGAAATCGCGGTTCAGGGTGTAGAAATCGGCGTCTTGATCGGCCACGACCTCGGCCGGATGTGTGAGCGGGCCGAGTGGCTCTGTGGGGAGCGAGGCGTTGATATTGGTGGTGTCGAGTGTGTGGGTGCCGTCGGCGCGGAAGCCGATGTTGGAGATTAAATTTTTGGCGGGGATGATGGCGACGCCGTCTTTCATGAGGTTAATTACACCCAGTTGATAGTCCCAAGTGTCGACCTTGTGACGGCGAATTTCTTCGGCCATATCGCCCCAGTTTTGTGCAATCAACGGGTCGCGGAACATGGGTTTAAGGAATTTTTCGACGTCGCGCGGGCGGTAGTTTTTGAGTTCCTTGTCGTACTCGGCCCAGACGCGACGCCAGCCGGCCCAACCCCAAACGTGCGAGATGCGGGAAAAGTAGTACGAGGCGTTGCCGCGTTTTTGGCCGTGTTGGAGATTGCTGCCGGTGATGTGGCGCACGCGGCGATCGTCGCGATAACGTTCAAGCAAGGTGTCGCAAAACGAGAAAAATTCGGGATGAGGCACGCAGTCGTCTTCGAGGACAATACCTTCGGGTTCGTGGGTGAAAAACCAAGTGACAGCACCAGCCACGGCTTCTTTGCAGCCGAGGTTTTTTTCGCGGAAGAGTGTTTTAACTTCGCAAGGCCAATCGACCTGGGTGGCGATGGCGCGGGTTTGGTCGCAGAGCTCTTTTTCGCCGGGCTTCTTCGGTCGCGCGGAGTCGGCTGCGATATAAAGGCGGGGTGGACGCGCGGCGCGGATTTGCGCAAATACCTGTGTCGTCGTATCGGGCCGGTTGAAGATGATAAAGAGTACGGCGGAGCGCGCGGTGATCACAGATCGAGCAAGCGGAAAATCGCGGGCCAATGCAATAACGGGTATGGTGGCGTTTTGGGCTTTTTCGTTTGGGAGAGTTGTGGTTTGGTTGATGCTCGGGCATGAGACCGGCGAACGGCTCCGCTTTTTCCCATCACCATGAAAATCGATATCGTAATGCCCCAGTTGCGTCACAGCTGGAATCTGGGGACCGGTTGGGTGGAAGCGCTGCAACGGAAAGGCATGCTTGGCCGCGCGTTTCATCTCGATCAAGTTGATGAGTCGACGATGTACGCTCACATGCGCAAGGAGAGTGCTGATATGGTGCTGTTGATGGGCGGCGATCATCACTTGCACCGGTTGCATAAGAAGGAACGGAAGCGGGAGCAGTGGAATCGTCTGCGCGTGCCTCGCGTGGCGGTTTGTTATGAGTCGATTCTTGATTCCAAGTTTCCGGACTCGGTTGAAAAGAGCATCAGCGCGACGCAGGCGTTTACGCATTTCGTCTACTGTGATGAGAAGGATAGTACGTTTTTTGAAGAGCGCGGGGCATCCGCGATCTGGTTGCCGCAGTGCGTGGATGAGAAAAAATTTGTTCCAGGCGAAGGGTTTCGCAAACCGCAGGTATTTTTTCGCGGGAAGAACGACGCTAAGTTAAATTACAGCACGCGTTATCGGCTGCTCGCGCAGCTGGCGACGCATCCAGATTTCCACTACGTTCAGTCAGAAATTTCTGACGAGGCGTTGGTGGCGGCGTACGCCGAACATGCTTGCGCGCTTAACGTCGTGGGGAATTTCTGCGGCTACAACGTGCGGACATTTGAGGCGCTGGCGGCAGGTTCGATATTGTTTCAGGACCGGATTCCGAATCGTCCGCGCAATGAGGCGCTGTTCGACGAACGGCACATGCTTTACTATTCGGTTGATGATCCGGACGCACTGTGCACGAAGATCACGGAGGTTGTTGCGAATATTGGCGATTACGCCGAGATGGCGCGGCTCGGCCGCGAGGCGTGCCTGGCGGCGCACACGATCGATCATCGGATTGATCAGATCGTCGCGTTTGTTGATGCGACCTATCGTTCGTCAAAAAATCTTCATCTTGGTTGTGGCAGTAATATGCTGCCGAATTTCGTTAACATTGACCGAACCTCTAGTAAGGACCATGTGGGGACGACCAATCTTGAGAAGTTGGACGATGTTGAGGAAAATTCGTTGGAAAGGATTTATGCGCCGGAGGCGCTGGGGCGATTCACGTCGGAAGAGGCGGCGTTGGTGGTGCGCGCTTGGTCTAGGAAGTTGAAACCGGGTGGTGTACTTTATGTGTCAGTGGCGAAGGGCGAAGCTACTTGGGCGCTGAGTTTTCTGGGGAAGGTTTTGTCGCGCGTGTGTCCGTCGAAGTTTGGGAAGCCGCAAGACTGGAACCAGACGAGGTTTGACCGCGAAGAGTTAAATTTGATTTTGAAGCACGCGGGTTTCGTGCAACTCGCACCCTATGATCCGCGCAGCTTGTCGTTTACCCGTTGGGAACGATGTTGCCTCGGAACGCGGATGTATCTGAAGGCCGTGAAGGCGCGGTAGTTGTCGCGCCTGATTTTGGCGGTTAGTCTTTGGATGCGCGGACGTCGAGGGCGTCGCGCAGGCCGTCACCGAGGAAGTTGAGCGAAAAGAGCGTCAGCGAAAATACTGCCCCGGGCGCAACCAGTAACCAGGGAAATTCTTCCATTTTCTCTGCACCGTCTTTGATCAGCGATCCCCAGGAACTCATCGGCGGCTGCACGCCGAGACCGAGGAAACTCAGAAACGCCTCCAGCAGCATGACGGACGGAATGGTGAGGGTGGTGTAGACGATGATCGGCCCGAGGATATTGGGGATCATGTGGCGGAAAATGATGCGGGTGTTGCTTAGTCCAAGCGAACGTGCCGCCTCGATGAACTCCATCTTTTTCACGGCCATGATTTGTCCGCGTACGATACGCGCCATAGTTAACCATTCGACGGCGCCAATTGCCAAAAACAAGAGGTAGATGTCGCGGCCGAACCAAACCATAAGTAAAATTACAAAAACAGTGAAGGGCATGGCGGCGACGATTTCGACGAAGCGCATCATGACGGCGTCGGTTTTGCCACCGGCGTTGCCGGACACGGCGCCGTAGGTGACGCCGATGGTTAGGGCGACGAAGGTGGCAACAAGTCCGACGGTCAGAGAGATGCGGCCGCCATAAAGCAGGCGTGCGAATAAATCGCGGCCGAGCGTGTCAGTACCGAGCCAGTGTGCAGCGCAAGGCGACACGGCGGCGAGATCGAGGTTTTGTTCGTAATAGGGC
>JAYTWC010000559.1:0-3392 GCA_043743635.1 Verrucomicrobiota bacterium
GGCGCCCATGCCGGCGCATTCTTCGTAGCACTGGCCGAGTTTGATCATCTCGGCGTGGATCGCGGTAAACACTTCGGGGAGGATGTCGGAGAAATCACTCTCCATGCCGCGGGCACCCATGCGGAAGCTACGCGGGAGAAGGCGAGTGATTTTTTCCACGGCGATTTTTGACGCGAATTCGCCGGAATTGGCGCCGCCCATACCGTCGCTGACAGCGAAAACGAAATCCATCGCGGCGAGAGGCGCGTCGCCGATTTTTCCGAGGTAGTTGACGTGGTGCCCGTCGAAGGCGAGCGCGAGAAAGGTATCCTCGTTGTTGGCGCGGACGCGTCCGCGATGGGTCATGCCGGACCAGGCAAGCTGGTTGGCGATGGCCGGTTGGTTTGCGGAACTGGATGCTGGGGTGGGCATGCGAAAATTATTGCGCGGCGGCGGGTTTTAGGGACGGCTGGCCGGGTTCGTCGAGCAAGGTGGCAAACTCGAAATCGATGAGGCAGAAGCGGCCGTCGGTGATGCGGTAAGTGACGTTGCGCAGAAAAGGATCTTCGTGACGCACGCCGAAAGTTTCGAGTTCGGCGTAGAGTTCTTTCATGCGGTCTTCGTTGAGGTGCTCGACGCGTGTACCGCAGTTGGTGGTCACGATTTTAAGGATTTCCGGATCGATGCTGAGGAGCTTTGGAACGAAGTTGCAGCCACGTGATTCGAGGTAGCGGAGGACGCGCACCTCGTGGTCGAAGCGTTCCTTGGCGAGATGACCTTTGAAGATTTTATGCACCAAGCCGTCGTAGCCGATTCTGACGAGGGCTCGCGGCGTATCTTTGACTTGTTGCATGCGAAAAAAGTGAGCGATTTTGAGCGGCAAGCCGAGCGGCAAGCGTGGGCCAGTGGCCAAAATTTTGCAGGTTGGAGGAAATTAGAGGGAATTTCTGTATGAATTAAATTTCTAGGTTGCGCTGGCATATGACGTGCTTGGGGTATGCGTAGTTTTCATAAACAACCGACGCGGCTAAAAAAATCCTCGCGGTCGCTTAGGCAAACTCTCTACTCACACCTCTTTCTTATGGCCAAATACAAACTGGAATACATCTGGCTCGACGGCTACCAACCCCTGGCGAGCCTTCGTAGCAAAACTCAGATCAAGGACTTCGCTAGCTTTCCCAAGCTCGAAGAACTTCCCAATTGGGGCTTCGACGGTAGCTCGACTCAACAGGCCGAGGGCAAAAGCTCGGATATCGTGTTGAAGCCGGTCGCCGTTTATCCTGACAGCACCCGCAAGAACGGCGTCCTCGTCATGTGTGAGACGTTCCTTCACACGGGCGCGGCTCATCCGTCGAACTCGCGTGCGACGATCCCGGATGATCCAGACACTTGGTACGGTTTTGAGCAGGAATATTTCCTCTATCAAGATGGTCGTCCTCTCGGTTTCCCTGAAGGCGGCTATCCGGCGCCTCAAGGCCCTTACTACACCGGCGTTGGTTATAAGAACGTTGGTTCGGTTGCCCGCGAGATCGTTGAGAAGCACATCGACCAATGTCTCGATGCCGGCATCAACATCGAAGGCATCAACGCTGAAGTCGCCAAAGGCCAGTGGGAATTCCAGATTTTCGGCAAGGGCTCCAAGAGCGCTGCTGACCAGATGTGGGTCGCTCGTTACTTGATGACCCGCATTTGCGAAGAGTACGAGATCGACATCGAATGGCGCTGCAAGCCCATCCTCGCTCCGTTCAACCAGCCGCTCGATTGGAATGGTTCGGGTATGCATGCCAATTTCTCGACCAAGCACATGCGCGAAGTTGGTGGCAAAGAATACTTCGAGAAGCTCATGGCCGCCTTCGCCAAGCACGTGGACGAGCATATTGCCGTCTATGGCCCGGAGAATCATCTCCGTCTCACCGGCTTGCACGAGACACAAGCTATCGACAAGTTCTCATACGGTGTCGCTGATCGTGGCGCTTCGGTGCGTATTCCGCACAGCTTCGTCAACAGCGGCTACAAGGGCTACCTCGAAGATCGCCGTCCGAACTCTGCCGCTGATCCATATTTGGTCGCTGGCCGTATTCTCAAGACGATCCTCACCGTACCGACTAAGTAATTTTGGTTGGTCGATTGAATCGACTCCTTTCAAGGCGCCACCCTCCGGTGGCGCCTTTTTTTCGCGCGCCGTTTTAAGAGGCATCCAGGAGGTGATGCACGGCGACGAGCAGGGCGTTTTGGGCAAATGGCTTTGCGAGGAAGTCGACGTGGTGGGTCGTTAACTCAGCCTGGGGTAGTTCGGCTTCACTGGCTCCGCTGATCGCCAGAATCGGAGTATCCTCATCGATTTTTCGCAGCGCTTGAATGCAGGCGATTCCGGTCATGTTCGGCATCTCGAGGTCCATCACGAGTCCGGCGATTTTTTTGTGATTGAGTGCGAATTTTCTCAATGCGTCTGCGCCGTCATCGGCTGTGATAACGCTATAGTTGTAGGCTTCGAGGGCCGTCTTCATAATTTCACGAATCATCTGTTCGTCATCGGCGATGAGGATCAGCTGGCCGTTGCCACGGGGAATATCCAATGGAGGCGCTTCGATCTGGTGGTCGAACTCGTTGTTACCGGGAATGAAAATTTGGAAGCAGGTTCCTTTGCCGGGAGTGCTTTCGAGGGTCATGAAACCGTCGTGTTCGCGCACGATCGTCTGCACGGTGGAGAGCCCGAGGCCGGTGCCTTTGCCTGGCGCTTTGGTGGTGAAGAAGGGATCGAAAATCTTTTGCTTCACCTCGGCGGGCATGCCGGTGCCGGTATCGGATACGCTGAGACAAACATATTGACCAGGTTTGGCGGTGGGGTTTTGGTCGGCGGAAGCTTCGTCGAGTTCGACGTTTTTGAGGGCAATGGTGAGCGTGCCGCCGTCGGGCATGGCATCGCGGGCATTGACGCAAAGATTCATCAGCACCTGGTGCAGCCGTGTCGCATCGCCGATCACCGACCAGAGATCCGTCGTGTAAGTGCTGCGCAGTTTGATGGTTTTGGGGAAAGTTTCGCGGAGTAGACTAACCAGTTCTTTGGTGAGATGCTCCAAACGGAAAGGCTGGCGTTCGCCCTCGACGCCACGCACGAAGAGCAACACTTGTTTGACCATGTCTGAACCGCGTCGCGAACTCGTGGCAATGATGTCGGCGAGCTGAAGTGCTTTGGGGTCTTTTGCCTCTTCGCTGATGAGCTGGGCAACCATGAGGAGTGGCGTGAAGACGTTGTTCAAATCGTGGGCGATGCCGCTGGCGAGGGCACCGACACTTTCCAATCGCTGGGCGCGAAGAAATTGGGCCTCGAGTTTCTTCCGTTCGCCGATGTCGGTTTCGACGACGAGGATGGCTGCTTTGTCTGGCATGAAAGTCCAGCGAGATTCGACGAT
>JAYTWC010000560.1:0-2058 GCA_043743635.1 Verrucomicrobiota bacterium
ACACCTGGACTCCCAAGAATCCTTCTTGATCCGTCACGCCGCCGAATTCCTGTCGAGCACCGTCGCCGCCGAAGCCGCGCAACTGAGCCAACGTAAACTCAGCCTGCTCCAACTCCTCCACCACCTCGGGCAAAAGTTTCAAGTCCTCTGGGCGATACGGCGGTAATACCCTCCAGCCATGCATCCCAAATACCACAGACATTATGGTTTGACCCTTTCGGCTCAGCCCCTTTCGGCTCAGCTTGACCCCTTCGGCTCGGCCCAATGTTCCACTGGCCCTCGTTCTTAAAAGCATGAACATTCCGCCCCTCTCCGACTCCCTGCAACGCTTTGCCGCCATCGACGAAGGCCTCGACTGCATGATTCGGGTTGATCCACAAAATCCTTCACGCGAATGGCGCATTCCGCTGCCGACCAAATCGCGGTCACTGCAGGCATTGTCCGACGACCTGTTAGTTCTGGCGTCTGATTCTGGCTATGCTGAAATTGATGCGGTCAGCGGCAAGATCATCCGCCAGAATGATGTTTTCGAGACCGGAGTTATCTCGACCGAGCGATTGTCAAATGGGAATACCTTTGTTGGCGGAACAAATCTCGGCGCCAAAGGCGTCTCCTTCATCGAACTCGACAAAGCAAATCAGCAAGTTCGCTCAGTAGCTTTCCCCGGAGACTACGTGAGACGGTCATCCCTTACTCCAGCCGACACCATCCTGTATACCTGCGACAATCGTGTATTCGAAGGCGATTGGTCGGGCAAAATACTCCGTGAGTTTGCCATCGCTGGATTCCGCCACGCGTGGAAAGCGGTGCGAACCAACCGAAACACCACACTCATTTCGGCCGGTTATGGAGCGTTCGTGGTGGAATGCGACGGACAAGGTCGTGAACTTCTCCGCTGGGACTGCAAAGACCACGCCGCCGACGTTCGACCCAATTTCTTTGGCGATTTCCAAATGTTACAAAACGGCGGTTTGCTTGTGTGCAACTGGCTGGGCCATGGCACAAACCTAGGCGGGACCGGTTACCCATTGCTGGAATTCGCACCCGATGGCACACTAAAAGGCGCCTGGCAGGACGCCGAACGAACGTCGTCGCTGCAGGCCTTTGCCCTTCTGAGTTAGGGTGTGTTTTCGAAATACAAATTCCCTGCGTGGAGAGAAAAACGGGGCCGAGCCGAAGTTGGGCCGAGCCGAAGGGGCCGAGCCGAAGGGGTCAAACCATAATGTTTGTGGTTGCCGGTCGTTGGCGGGCTTGGTTAAGTTGAAAGCGCAATGGCTCGAAAATTGAGATTGGAATACCCCGGAGCGATGTACCACGTGATCAACCGTGGGAATTACCGCGCGGCGATCTTTGCCGAGGACGGAGCCCGCCAGGCATTTCTGGGCTGTTTGTTCGAGGCGTGTTCGCGTGCGGGCTGGGTCTTGCATGCGTATGTGTTGATGTCGAATCACTATCATCTGGCGCTGGAGACGCCGCAGGCGAATTTGGTGGAGGGGATGCGTTGGTTGCAGAGTGCGTTTGCGAACCGTTTCAACCGGTTTCGCGGGGAGAACGGCCACGTTTTTCAAGGTCGTTACAAGGCGCTCTTGGTGGAGGGTGGCGATCAGTTGGGTGCGGTGGCGCACTACATTCATCTCAATCCGGTGCGTGCGAAAATCGTGCCGGTGGAGCGATTGGCCGAGTTTCGCGACTGCAGTTTCGCGGCGTTGATGAATCCGAAAAATCGTCCCGGTCCTTTGCAGGTGGAGACGTTTTTGCAGGCGGCGGGCGAACTGGCGGACACGCCAACAGGTCGGAGAAAATATTTGGAGTATCTGGCCTGGTTGTCAAAAAACGAGCCTGCGCAAAAGCTGCTGAATTTTGAATCGATGTCGAAGGATTGGGCGTTGGGTGGCACGGCGTTCAGACTTGCGCTCATCAAGGATCATCAGGCGAAGCTGGCGCAATCGGGGTCGAAGGAGAGGTCGCCGCGGGAAGCGCGAGAATTCTTATGGGCTCAGGCGATGAACGCGGCATTGGCAAAACTGGGGAAGACGTCGGATAACATCAGCCTCGATA
>JAYTWC010000561.1:0-4716 GCA_043743635.1 Verrucomicrobiota bacterium
ATCGCGGCCGCCCAGAAAGCATTTATCGCATCCCAGTTCCGCGTGCTTGATCCGATTTATCGTGGTCGTTACGCCACCGACTACCTCCACGAAGCCGGCCAGGCGGCCCCGAAATTCCAACGAAACGATTTCGACCTCATCAGCCTGCCAACCGATTTTCTCGGACTCAACATCTACACCGGCAATTTCGTGCGCGCCGGTAAACACGGCCGCCCAGAAACGCTCCCTCTCCCGGAAGGATATCCGAGCTCGGATTGCTTATGGCTCAAGTTTATGCCGCAAGCTCTACACTGGGGCCCGCGGCACGCTGCCGAAATCTACAAGGTGAAGGATATCTACATCACCGAGAACGGCGTCGGCTACAACGACCAGCCGCCTGTCGATGGCGAACTATTCGACCTGCACCGGCGGGATTATCTGCGCAATTACCTGTGCGAACTCCAGCGCGCCATCGCGCTCGGCGTGCCGGTCAAAGGATATTTCCTCTGGTCGTTTCTCGACAACTTCGAGTGGGAAGATGGCTACGCACGCCGCTTCGGCATTATCCATAACGATTTCCTAACTCAACAACGCACCCAAAAACTCAGCGCCCAGTGGTACGCCCGGGTCATAGCCGAGAATCGCATCGTTTGACCACGACCCATCTTTCAACTTTAACCTCCAGCATCCTTCCCGATGACCGAACCAAAGAAACTCTTTAAACACGCCATTTTCTGGGTGCCCACGCTCTATCTTGCGATGGGCATTCCGTACAACGTGATCAACGGCACGGCCGTGCGGATGTACAAATCGCTCGGCTACACCGACGGCGTTATCACCACATCGGTTGGTTTCATCGGCTTAGCGTGGTCGGCCAAACCCCTCTGGGCCGCATTTCTCGATATGTACAAGACGAAGAAATTCTTCGTCATCGCGATGGAATGGCTCTGCGGATTGCTTTTTGGCGCAATCTCGATGGCCGTCACCGGTCCGGGATTTTTTGGGATCAGCATCGCGCTTCTCTGGGTGGCAGCGTTCGCCTCCTCCACTCAGGACATCTGTGCCGACGGCGTTTATCTTAACGGTCTCGATAAACCGTCCCAAGCGCGCTTCGCCGGCTTGCAGGGAGCATTTTGGGTGCTTGGCAAGGTTTTGGCCACGGGTCTGCTTATTTCCGTCCTCGACGGAATGAAAGTCTCGCACGGCTGGAGCGAACAAAGTCTCTGGAAATATGTGATGCTCACCTGCGGTGCTACCATGAGCGTGCTCGCGCTTTACCACCAATTTTTCCTCCCGTCCGGTGGCTCTGGCCAAAAACCCGAGGGCGGCATCCTCCAGGTCGCCCGTGAATTCGGCCACAGCGCCACAACATTTTTTCACAAGCGCGAGTTCTGGGGTATGATTGCTTTTGTATTTCTCTACCGGTTCGGCGAAGGACTAATTCTCATGGAGGGGCAGCTCTTTCTTCAAGGCGCGACCGAAAAGGGAGGTCTCGGTCTCACCGCCGGCCAAGCCAGCCAAATCGATGCCGTCTACGGCACGATCGCCGGTATCGTCGGCGGTCTCATTGGCGGCTGGTTCGCCAGTAAACTCAGCCTCAAGCGCTCGCTCTGGATCCTCGGTCTCGCACTCAATATTCCTCATTTCACCTTTGTCTTCCTCAGCCACTACGCCGCGGCCGGACACGGCTTGCCTTACACAACCATTGCAACATTGGTCGCTATCGAAAAGTTCGGTTACGGCTTCGGCATGGTCGGTAACATGATCTACATGATGCAGCAACTCGCGCCCAGCCGCTGCTCGATGACCCACTACGCCTTCGCGACGTCGCTCATGAATCTCATGCTCGTGCCCACCGCGATGGTTTCGGGGCCGCTGGCCGAACACGTCAACTATTCCATGTTTTTCGTGATCGTGATGTTCGCCTCCGTTCCCTCTGTTATCGCTGCTTGGCGCGCACCCTTCCCCCGTGGCACTCATGACCACATCGACGAGAAAGGTTGCACCATTACCGCCGACGATCCCGACCTGCTCGACAAATTACAGCAGACGGTACAACGCATCGCCGGCCGTGCCTCGATTTATGCAATGCTCAACATTCTCGTCCTCCTCGTGATCGACTCAAAGATACTTGGCTCGCTCCAGGGCAAGGCAGAAGGCACTGGCCGTTTCCAGTTCTGGCTCCTCGTCGTCAGCGCCGCCCTTAAAATCCAACTTACGTTGCTCACGTTCAAACATGCCAAACTCGCCAACGACGAACTACCCGGCGATCCTAAAAATCCGTACCTGCGTAACGCCCGTGGCGCCAAGATCGCTGCCCTAGCCTGCCTTGTCGCCACCGCAGCGATCCTTGTTTTCGGCTACAGCCAGGCATTCTAGGGCATTTGAAAAAACGGTAGCCTCAAATATGAATCGCCCCTCCGATGGAGGGCGCCGCGCCGTCGGCGCCGAGCGGCGGGGACAGCGCCCCGCCCTCCCCAAGCGGCTATCGTTTTAATTGATACACTCTAAAGATCAGCCAGCGTTTTTCACCGAACCACAAACGAGGAACACACCTGCGTAATCGTTTTCCTATTCCGCGTCCAACGCAGCCCGGACCTTGGTGGCAAGATCCTGAATCGAAAACGGTTTCTGGATGAAATTGATGCCTTCCTCCAGCACCCCTTGATGAGCGATGACGTCAGCGGTGTAGCCTGACATGAACAGGCGTTTGATATTCGGGTAAAGCGCAAGCAGACGCTTGGCCAAATCTCGGCCATTCATTTCGGGCATGACCACATCGGTCATCAACAAATGAACTTTCCCGGCGTGTTCCTCCGCCATTTGAATGGCCTCGCCCGGCGTTGATGCAGCAAGGACGGTATAACCCAGCATTCCCAGTGTGCGCTTGGCGATTTTCAGGATCGAAGGCTCATCTTCCACCAAGAGAATGGTTTCGTGACCACGGCCAACCGGCTGAGCCGGGGCTCCTTTTATTATCTGCTCAGCCTTGTCCGCATGCCGAGGCAGATAGACATTGAAAGTCGTCCCGTGCCCGGGCTCGCTGTACACATTGATGAAGCCGTGATTCTGCTTCACAATGCCATAAACAGTGGCAAGCCCCAGCCCGGTGCCCTGCCCGACAGGTTTAGTGGTGAAGAATGGTTCGAAGAGATGCCCCAGCACTTCTTTATCCATCCCGCGGCCGTCATCGCTCACGCTCAGCAAAACGTATTGTCCAGGGGAATAGCCTGCATGCGTCGCACAAAAAGCCTCATCATACGTCTCGTTTTTCGTGACGATCGTAACCTTGCCGACTCCGGCAATCGCATCGCGCGCGTTGACGCAGAGATTGGCCAGCACTTGGTCGATTTGGCTTGGGTCGACCTTGACTGACGAGAGATCAGCTGCGGGTTTCCAAAGCAGACCGATATCCTCGCCGATTAACCGATGCAGCATCTTAAGCATCCCTTCCACGGTCGCGTTAAGATCGAGCACTTTCGGCGCAACCGTTTGCTTGCGGGCAAAGGCGAGCAACCGCTGGGTGAGATCGGCCGCTCGACCTGTGCAAAGCAAAATTTCATCGAGACTTTCTTTCAATGAACTGTCGACTGGCGTCGCCTGGCGAGCCAGCGTCGCATTGATTTGGATCGCGGTCAGCATGTTGTTGAAGTCATGCGCCACACCACCGGCCAGACGGCCAACCGACTCCATTTTCTGCGCTTGGTTCAGTTGCGACTGCAGCTTTTCACGTTCTTCTTCTGCGCGTTTCTGTTCCGTAACGTCTGATGCGGTGCCGACGATTTGCGTCGCACTACCATTTCCGTCCCGGGCAAAAACCTTGTCACGACTGTGCAGCCAGCGCCATTTCCCGCGACTGTCACGCATGCGGTAATCCAACTCCTCATAACCCTCAGCGTTCGCGGCGACCTTGCGATGATGTTCAATAACGCGAGCAACGTCGTCAGGATACATGAGCTGCTCGAAAAACTTTGCGCCCATCCGCGCGATCTCGTCGGGAGTGAATCCAAGCACCTCCACAATTTCGTGATTTGAATATACATTCCTCTGCTCTTTCAAATCGTAGATGTAGACGATATCCGGCGTGGTATCCAAAACACTTTCAATAAAATGCTGACTCTCACGCAGCGCCGCCTCGGCCTGCTTGCGCGCAGTGATATCAACCGTGATCGATAACCGGCATTCCTTTCCTGCGATCCGGATTGAGTGCGAGGTATAAGAACAAACGACAGCTCTTCCGTCCTTGCTCCGAAACTGCGCCTCGCGATCGCGCCATGCTGCCGAACCAGTCAACCCACTCGTATCGGGATCAATTCGCCAACCAATCTCATCGGGTGTCCGCCCTATCACCTCGTCTCGCGTATAGCCCATGAGAGCAAGCAAGCGGTTATTGACCTCGATGTAACGGTTACTTTCCAAATCGCGGATCGCCATACTGACCGGAGAATCACGAAACGCTTTGGAAAACTTTTCTTCGCTGTCCGTCAACCCCACCACCGCGCGGCGTCGCTGGAACACGACGACCACCAGCAAAATTACAAGCATAGACAACACCGAAAAGGCACTCAGCGTCACCCAAACAAGAACTCTGTGTTCGCGATAAAATGAGTAGGGCTCGTTGATCACTACGCTGCCCGCCGGAAGCGCATCCCGAGAAACTTGGAAATGGCTCAAGCTGGCATAATCAAAAATCATCCTCCGTGCCGGGCCGATCGCCGCCGGTATCGCGGAAGCCGA
>JAYTWC010000562.1:0-2597 GCA_043743635.1 Verrucomicrobiota bacterium
ATGAAAAGCATGACCGGATATGGCCGCGCGACAGCTTCGCTCGGTGCCCACACGTTGACGGCTCAAGTGAGTTCGGTGAATCGCAAGACACTCGATCTCACCGTCAAGCTGCCCGAGGAATGGGAATCGCTTGAGCCGCAGATCAACGACCTCGTGCGCAAATACGCCTCTCGTGGCAAGGTGCATGTTGATCTCGAATTAACAGGTGCGAATGGAGCCCAAAACGTTATTTGGGACGAGACGGCGATTGGGGAGACGTTATTAAAATTGAAAGCATTGGCCGAGAAGCAGGGGGTTACGTTTCAGCCGTCATCGGAATTATTTTGGCAGATTGCGAACTCGCAGCGGAAAACCTCGGAATTGCCTTCGACGGAGACGGCTCAACCGGTGGTGCTCGCGACCCTTGAAGCGGCGTTGAAAAGTTTTGCCGAGATGCGTGGACGCGAAGGTGCGACGTTGCTCGCCGACTTTCTGGCGCGGCTCGCGATCTTGCAGAACCATGCCGCAGCGGTAACCGAGCGTGCGCCGCAAGTGCCGAAAAACTATCGCGAGCAACTCATGCAACGTCTGCGCCAAGCTGGGCTTGAACTCGACTTGAACGATGAACGCGTGCTCAAGGAGGTCGCACTTTTTGCAGATCGTTGCGATATTGCCGAGGAACTCACGCGGTTGCGCAGCCACTTCGAGCAGTTCACGGCGTTGCTGAAGAGTAATGGCGAGATCGGTCGCAAATCAGAATTTATTCTACAAGAAATGGGTCGTGAAGTTCACACGATTGGCAGCAAGGCCAACGACCTCACGATTTCCCGCAACGTGATCGAACTCAAAAACGAACTCGAACGCATCCGCGAACAGATTGCGAATGTGGAGTGAGTTTTAGGGGAAACGTCCTGCGTTCAGGTCGGCGAGATATTTATCCACCTCGGTCAGCAGCGTCAGTCCAGCTTTTTCAAAGCTCCCTTTGTCGGTTTGAACAACATTTCTGCGAATGAGTTCAGCGGATATCTCCTGCACGCCCTGTTTGATGGTGTTGGCGAGGTCAATCGAGTCATGGAGCCATTCATTCACTTTTTCGGTGCCTTGGCGTTTTTGAGCCCACTTACTTCCTAACCAATACCCGTGGAGCATTTGCGCGCTCTTATCCAAAAGATCTACGCGGTACCCAAGCGGATCGCGGTGCCCGTTTACCGTTGTGGATGGAATCAAAGGCCGAACGAGCGCTTGAAATTCAGCCGATGCTTTGACGAGCGCTTCGGGTGAGGTTTGCGTTGTATCGGTAGGAACCGTTGTGGCAAAGCAGCAACAAGTCGCAAGGAGTAGTAAGAGGATGGTTTTCATCGACCGCCTGATTGGATCGAACGCAGTCAACCAACCATTCTTCTACTGTCGACGCGAATCCATCGCGAAACCACTACTTGTTCGACGGCGGATTTGGATCTGCGAGTAGTTTTTCTAGGCGCTTGCGGTCGATCTTTCCACGTGCGTTGCGCGGGAGTTCGGGGAGCACGAGCAGGCGCTCGGGGATTTTCCAGAGGGCGGTGCGGGCGCGCAACGACGGACGCAATGCTGCAGGCTCAATGTTGCCTGCCACTGCGGCGGCGATGGCGTCGGGCCGCGATGGATGGAGAATAGCGCAGGCTTCGCGCACGCCGGGGGTGGCGAGGAGAAGTTTTTCAATCTCACCCAAATCGATGCGGCGTCCGCCAATTTTGGCGGTGCGGCCGGTTCGGCCAAGAAGAACGAGTTCGCCGGTGGCGTTGAGCTCGGCGCGGTCGGGTGGCGAATGTCGGCCGGCACCCATGACGGCGGCGCTTTCGACCTGAAAGCGTCCGCCACGGCGGAATTGCAGGCGCACACCGTCCATCGGCGTACCTACGCTGCGGCCGGTGAGCGAGGCTTCGCCGGTGCGGTCGAAACAGATGCCACCCGTTTCGCTCGATCCGTAAAATGAGTGAATGTGTCGGCCAAAATGTGCAAAAAATGTCGTGGCGATTTCTGGCGTGAGCGGGGCACCGGCAGAAATCACGAGGCGTAGGCTAGTGAGCGCGGCTGGTTCGGTGTCAGCTTGGGCGAGCGCGCGGAGCAGCGTGGGGACGGCGGGGAATACCGTGGGTTTCCAGCGAGCGCAATCGGCCGCGAGTGCGTTGGGCAACGGACTGGCAGCGGTGACGACGGCAGTGCCTTGGACGAGGAGCGGCACGATTAAGTTGCCGAGTGCGTACGAGTGCCCGAAGGGAATAATGCCAAGGTTTAGATCTGTGGGGTTGATGCCCATCGACGAGCAGACTTGGCGTCCGTCGGCGATCATTTGGGCGTGGGTAAAGACGAGGGCGCGCGGCGTGCCGGTGCTGCCGCTGGTTAATTTCACGAGGCAGAAATCCGTGCGGCGAGCAGGTGGATGATTGGCGATTGGGCGCAATTGGCCGTTTTCCCAAAGCCAGTTGACTCCGGCGGCGAGCGCGGTCGCGGCGCGGGCTTCGGCTGGTTCGGCTGGATCGAGCGGAACGACGATGGCTCCGACGCGGAGCAGGCCGATGAAAGCGGCCAGCCAGCCGGGACCGTTTGTTTCAGCCAGAGCAACGCGTCGACGCCCGAGG
>JAYTWC010000563.1:0-2373 GCA_043743635.1 Verrucomicrobiota bacterium
ACCCATAACCGCATCTGAACGCTTGCCTCAAAGTGAAAACCAATAACTGAACTTGATCAAAAGCGTGTTATCGGGATGCGCCGAAAATAGCCGTTCATATTGTGAAGATGGCGCGAAACCTCCGATATCCGCTCCATCCGACCGATATTGCGACCACACGCAATAGAGCGATGACCCTGCCTTGTATTCCCACCGCAGGACCAGATTGGATTTGAACTCCCGCCAGTTAAAATTCGGGTTGTTCAACTGCAGTTGTTTCCCGCGATAGTCCCCTTGTAACGAACCATCGCCAACCGGTTCGAACTTAACTCCGGCATAACGTCGGGCGCTTTCCGAGGCACGTGGATCGACCACCGCCATGTAATTCGAAAAACGCCCCGTCGCCACGAAAGGACCGCCGTAGTAGGCCAACGACATGGTGGGTGAAAAATTAAAATTCACCCTGAACGTGCTCGAAAACACCTGCTGATCGAGGTGGCCCATGACATAGACTGGCGCTATTCCACCTGAAGCGGTCCCGGCATACTGCTCCCTTTCGCGCAGATGTTCATAGCCAATCGCGAGACTGGTTTTGAGGCGGCCGCCATTTTTCCATACAATTCCTGGCTCGGCGCGCAACCGCGAAGATCCGCTTCCGCTAGTCGTCGCCTCTGCGTCCAATTTGTACTGAAGCGGTTTACCCCCATCGGTTTCAAAATAGAGTTTTGTCGGGAAGCGATTGGCCGTGCGCAAGGCAGGCCCACCGCGCAAAACATGCATATCAAGCTGAGCCATTTCAGCACCGAACTTTGTCCACAGATAAGCACCCGAAATTGTGGCGAATTCACTTTCCAAATACACGTTTTCCCCGAGAACTTCGCCGCCATAATTCTGCGGCCGCGTGAACTTGAAACGGAGATCGCGCCGCCGCATGAGGGTGCCAGCCGAAGCGTCAAAATATTGAAGCTGCGCCCCCGGCGCAATGAAATCGGCAACCTGCATGTAGCCCAGATCATTAAAATCCACACCGGGCGATCGCCACGAAACGAACCCATTATACCGCCACAAACCAGCACCCCGGCCCGCCCGGACAAAACCCGCATTGCCCCGAAGCCGACTGGCGTCGGAATCCGCACCCAAGTAGTCCGCATCAACGCGCTGAAAATTGTGCGCAGGCGTTTGCCGGAGTTCCGTCATGGCTCGGGCAGAGCCGCTCACCTCAGTATTGAGAATGCGTCCTTCAACAAAATAGTTTCTCTTGCCAAAATATTGTGTGGCATCGGCTCCAACCACGAAAGAACGGGCGGGCAACGTCTGCAACTCTTCCTCAGATCCGTCGCGTAAACACGATGAGAAGATTGTTCCAACCCGGGTGTTCCCACCATCGAAATCCTGCTGCAACCGAACGACCGTGTCATTGGTCGGTGGCTCAACCGTTACACAGCGGCCAACGCCCTGCGCATCCACGATCCGCGAAATCGTCCGGTCCACCACCGCATGAAGCAGTCCAACCGTTAGCCCCGACTGAGTATGGCCCGTCAGTTTCGCCGCACCAAGAATTCGATTAGATTCAGGCGCATCATGCATGAAACCATCCGGCACCGAAAGACTCGGCTTGTCACCGATTCGCCGTGTATAAAATGCGTAATCATCGTCGAGCCGAAACTCGAAAATATCCTTCCCTTCAAGAAACAACGGGCGGCGCTCAGACCGAAATGTTTCCACCGTCGTGAGATTAATTTCCGATGGATCGGCATCGACCTGCGAAAAATCGGGATTGATTGTTAGATCTAGTGTAAGGTTCGAACCGAGCCCATATTTGACATCGAGCCCGCCATCAACGGAGGAGTCGCGCCCGTCGCGATATCGATTCCCCGGCTCCGGCGCATAACTTCGCGCCTTGCCAATCACATAAGGCGTTACCTCCAACCGACGCGAAACCGGCAAGTCGCAAATCCCTTTGATTTCACCAAACGAATAGAGTGCACCATGATGATCCATCGGGATAAGATTCCAGTCGCTCTCCTCCTGCAACGAACTAATCCAACGCCAACAATGCATTCCCCAAGTCTGCTCGTTCCGTTTTTGATACCGCAGTTGACTTAACGGAATGCGAAACTCGGCTGTCCACGCCTTTTCCTCCACCGCCGTTTTGACATCCCAATTCGCATTCCAACTAAGATCGCAACTAAGGTCATTGTGCAGGATCAAATCGATCTTGGAACCACCCGAGGTCACATCAAATTCAAATCCATTGAGCCGGTCATGATAGCTGTCGAAGTTAATGCCAACCATGTCACCCGTGAACTCATCACGCGTTCCCATGATTCGCCGCTGCGAGGCCACGTCCGGGTCAAATGCGCGAACAGCAACATAGATATATCGGTTGTCATA
>JAYTWC010000564.1:0-3687 GCA_043743635.1 Verrucomicrobiota bacterium
CGAACACGGAATCCTGATTGCCGGCCTGCCCGGACATCCGATCGAGGACGTCGTTCTCTCAAATATCCAGATTCACTACGCTGGCGGCGGCACCTCCGAGCAGGCCACCCGCACCGTGCCCGAGCTGGAAAAAGCATATCCAGATCCCTACGACTTCGGCACGCTGCCGTCGTGGGGCTTGTTCGCCCGCCACGTGAAAGGCCTGCAATTGCGCGGCGTGGAGTTGCGCCTCGATAAACCTGATGCTCGTCCTGCCATCACGCTTGACGACACCATCGATGTAAACTTGCGCAATATCGATTTTGACGCCGCCGAGAAACAACCGGCCTGGTCGCTCACAAACGTTAGCCTGCACGCCCGCGACGTCACTCGCCTACCAAACGGCAATCGTTCAACGCTCTCGATTCGCGAACTTCGCTGATATAGATCAAGCTTGCTGCAAAACACACTCGAAGCCCGCGTAATACCGCATATCGATCCAGCAAGAACCATCATGATTAGCATCGAAAACCTTTTCGTTTCCCCCGGTCACAACTACTTCGGCCACCACGGCCGGGCCGCCGGCGAACACGCCTTGCTCGCGGTCAACGAAATCGAATGTGTTGCCCATCGCGGCATCCGCAACGATCGCTTTTTCGACTTCAAAGAAAACTACTCGGGCCAGATCACCTTCTTCTCAATCGAAGTTTTCGAAGCCCTGCGCCACGAACTCGCCCTGCCCGCAGCCGAACCATCCGCCACCCGTCGAAATGTGATCACACGTGGTATCGATCTCAACACACTGGCCGGCACCGAATTTGAAATTCAAGGCGTGCGCTTCGCCGGAATTGAAGAATGCCGACCCTGCTCCTGGATGGACAGCGCCCTCGGTCCCGGCGCTGAAGCCTGGCTCAAGGGACGCGGCGGCTTGCGCGCAAAAATCCTCACCGACGGCTTCCTCCGCGTGGACCCGAAACGCCTCTAACCGCCAAACCGTCTCGCATGCGCATTCTCTTTTTCGCTCACCTCAAAGCCGCCGCAAATTGCGCCATGGCTGAGATCCGCGTCGACGGCGAAATCGATGCCGACCAGCTCTGGCAGCGCCTGCTGGCCCGATTCCCCGAGCTCGCCCGCTACCAACGCTCCGTCCGTTTCGCCCGCAACGGCACCTACGCCATCGCCGGTACTCACTTTTCGGATACCGATGAAGTTGCCCTCATCCCGCCCGTCTCTGGCGGTTGAACCATGATCGTCGAAATCGCCATCGTTCACACGCCCATCATCGCCAACGAAGCCCTACCGCCAGCTCTCGTCGGCACCGTCGGCGCCGTGGCCACGTTTGCCGGCGCCGTGCGCGACAAAGAAACCGGCCAGCCCATCAGCTCGCTGGACTACGAAGCCTACCAGCCGATGGCCGAACAAACCATGCGCACCATCGTCGAAGACCTCGGCCAACGCCATCCCTGCGCATTCGTTCGCATCATCCACCGCATCGGAACCATCCCCGTGGGGCAAAATGCAATTTACATTCTCACGGCCGCCGTACACCGCGCCGAAGCCCTCGCCATGATCGGCGCCTTCCTGGACCGTTTAAAACAAGACGTTCCAATCTGGAAAGTCCGCGCACTCGACCCGACCGGCCAGCCGATCCCGCCAACACCATGAGCCACGAGTCATCAGCGCCACCCGGCGCAGCCGAACTAATCGAGCTCATTCAAAAAAACTGCACGCCCATCAGTACGGAAAACGTGGCCCTCGCCAACGCCCTGGGCCGTGTGCTGCGCGAACCCGTTTGCGCCACGGAAGACCAGCCGGCCTTTGACCGCTCCGCCGTGGATGGCCACGCCGTGCGCTGCGACGACCAATCCACCGTTTTCCGTGTCGTCGATGAAATCCGGGCGGGCAACTGGAAACCACAGCCACTCCAAATCGGTAACGCCGTGCGCATCGCCACCGGCGGCGCACTCCCCGCCCCCGACCTCCAGGTGATCATGAAGGAAGACACTGTCCTCGAAGGCGACACGTTCCGCCTCCTGCGCCGCACGCAAGAACGTCACATTCGCTTTCGCGGCGAAGACATTTCCCGCGACCAAATTCTCATCGCGGCGCCAGCCCGGCTCACCGCAGGCGCACTGGCCCTGTTAGCTAGTTCTGGATTCACCACGCCCTGCGTGACGCGACTCCCCCGCGTGATCCACATCGTGACCGGCAGCGAAATCGTTGCGCCCGACGCAACACCCGGCTCCGGCCAGATCCGCGATTCGAACACCACACTCGTGCGCGCCTTTCTCCAAACCCACGGTATCGTTCCCCAACAATTTCGCGCGCCCGAAGACGAAACGGCCACCGAAACCATTCTACGCACCCAAGCCGACGCCGCCGACCTCATCCTCATCTCCGGTGGCTCCAGCGTCGGCAAACACGATTTCACACGTTCACTCCTCGAACGCGCCGGCTTCAAAATCCTCGTCAGCAAAACCGCCACGCGCCCCGGCAAACCGCTCATCTTCGCCCAACGCGGCCCCGCCATCGCCTTCGGCCTCCCCGGAAATCCCCTCGCCCATTTCGTCTGCCTCAACCTCTTCGTGCGCGCCGCGCTCGAAAAATTCTCCGGCCTCGCACCTACACCACTCTGGCGACGCGGCGTGCTCACAACTCAACTCGAAGCCGGTGGCAACGCCCGGGAAACTTTCTGGCCCGCCTTCGCCCGCGAGGACTTTGGCGATCCACAACTCACACCGCTGCGCTGGAGTAGCTCCGGTGATCTCACCGCGCTCGCCACGGCAAACGCCCTTATTCGCGTCACCGGCAACGCCTCCTCGCTTGCGAAGGGCACCTCTGTCGCGTTTCTTTCCACTTGAACGCTCGTATGGCTGCTCAAAAACACTCTTCACCCGCCGGGTTTTCCCACCTCGATGAATCGGGAACCGCCCGCATGGTCGACGTCGGCGCAAAACCCGTGCAACACCGCCGTGCCGTGGCCGCCGCGCAACTCGTCTGCCAGCCCGCAACCATCCGCGCCCTCCAAGCTAAAGCCCTGCCCAAAGGCGACGTCCTTGCCGTGGCCAACATCGCCGGCATCCAGGCCGCCAAGCGCACGGCCGAACTCATCCCTCTCTGCCACCCGCTGCCGCTCAACCACGTCAGCATCACGTTTCAAATCCGCAAAGACCGCATCGAGGTCACCTGCACCGCTGAAACCGACTCCCGAACCGGCGTCGAGATGGAAGCGCTCACCGGCGCCAGCGTGGCCGCCCTCACCCTCTACGACATGTGCAAGGCCGTGGACAAAACCATGCGCATCGAAGGCGTCTACGTTGTCGAAAAAATCAAGTCATGAAGATCGGCCGCATCACCATCAGTGACCGCGCCAGCGCCGGTATCTACACGGACCTCAGCGGCCCCGAGATCGAACGCTTGCTAGGCGAAACCTTTGGTTCCGAGGCCCAGTTCGTCTCCGCGATCGTGCCCGATGAAATCCCCCAAATCGCCGGTAAATTGTGCGACTTCTCCGACCGCGAGCATTGCGACTTGATCGTCACCACCGGCGG
Source organism: Verrucomicrobiota bacterium (assembly GCA_043743635.1). Lineage (GTDB taxonomy): Bacteria > Verrucomicrobiota > Verrucomicrobiia > Opitutales > Opitutaceae > JADKHC01. Next base: position 3,531 of record JAYTWC010000564.1, read on the forward strand.
AACCGGAATCTCACCGCGCGACGTCACACCGGAAGCCACACGCGAAATCCTCGAAAAAGAACTGCCCGGCTTCGGCGAGATCATGCGCATGCAATCGTTCGCCAAGGTCCGCACCGCCATCCTGTCGCGCGCCACCGCCGGCACGCGCGGCACCTCG
>JAYTWC010000565.1:0-2534 GCA_043743635.1 Verrucomicrobiota bacterium
CTCTCGTAGGCCCCCGGCCATGATCTTGTCCGTCCACCGCCTGATCGCCGTCTCTTTTCTCCTGATCGGCCTTGCAGCCGGTGCCGAAGAAACGAAACCAGTTGCCACCACCAGCCCGAATCCCCTCATCCGAGGCGACTGGTCAGATCCCGCGCTGATTCGCGTCGGCGACGACTATTACACCTGCCGCTCCTCCTTCGGCTGGCAGCCCGGTATTCCTATAGCGCACAGTCGCGATCTCGTGCACTGGGAGTACATCGGACACGCCTTCAACACGCACCCGAAACTCGTTGCTGGTGACACCCGTGGCGGCATCTGGGGCGTCGATATGGGCTACAATCCCACCACCAAACAATTCCTTATCTACGCGCCGTGCCGCGATCATTCCGTTTACGTCTTCAGCGCGCCACGTCCTGAAGGCCCCTACGCCATGACCTTCCTCGGCGATGACCTCGGTATCGACCCCGGTTTCTTCACCGACGACGATGGCAAACTCTACCTCGTCCTCAGCCGTGGCATCATCCACGAACTCGCCCCCGACGGTCTCTCTATCAAACGTGAAGCAGGCCGCATCGATCGCTCACGCTACAAATTCTTCGAAGGCCCCGCCATCTTCAAACGCAACAGCTGGTACTACTTGCTCTTTTCCGACGGCGGCACGCTTCCACACGAACCAAGTACCATCTCTACGCTGCGCGCCCACAACCTTGCCGGCCCCTGGGAGGAAGACCCGCACAACCCAGTCATGTTCGCCACCAGCAACGGCACGCGCTTCGAGGCTCCTGCCCACGGTACGTTAATCCAAACACAGAAAGGCGACTGGTTCCTCGCCTACCATGCGCACGAAACCGCCTTCTACTCACTCGGCCGGCAGATGCTCATGCAACCCGTTGAGTGGACAACTGACGGTTGGTGGTGCCCAACCACGGGCAAGGTGCCGACTGATAAATTTGTCGGGGCCGGCTTGCCGCCAGAGAACCTCAAGCTGGCGCAATCCGACGAATTCGATTCGCCCACACTCGGCCTGCAATGGTTCTTCACCTGTCCACCCGACTTCAGCGGCAATTCCTGGACGCTCACTGAAAATCCCGGCGTGCTCCGCCTCCGCACACAACCCGGCGACATGTCCTCGCTCAGCGCATTACCCTCTATTTTCCAACAACGCGTCATCGACAAAGTTTTCTCATTTGAAACCAAGCTCACCTTCGCCCCGCACGACGCCCGCGAAGCCGCCGGCCTGCACCTGTTTCACGACCCACGTATGAACTTCTGGCTCGTATCCACCGCGCGCGACGGAAAACCCATCATCGCCGTCGGCAAGACCAACCTAGGCCAACGCACCGACCTGTGGTCCGCACCCAATACGCACGGCGAGACCGTTCACCTTAAAATCGTCGTCGACGGCGAGGAGCGCGCTACGTTCTTCTTCGGTCCCGACGGACAGCAGTGGACCCAGCTTGGTGATAGCATCTATTTCGGCGCCAGCGCCCATCACCTGCGCGGCGACTTACGCGGCGATCCCGATCTCGGTTGGGTCGGCACCTATAAATCTCGCACACCCGACGGACAACGCGTCCGCGAGGGCAATGTCTGGACCGCCGCTACGTTCGGCATCTTCGCCGTGCGAGACGGCGCTAAAAACGCTCGCAACGCCGACTTCGAATTTTTTCGCGTCACCCACAAGACACCATAATTTCAAAATTCCCGCCATGGAACGCCTCACCGCCACCTACTTCATCGAAACGCCTCTCCCCGTCGCTAAGGCCGCCGCATCGCTCGCCGGTGAACAATCCTCCGGCACGTTTGTCGCCGTCCCCGGTGAAACCGAAGAACTCAAACAACGCTACGCCGCACGCGTCGAAAAAATCACCGAACTCGAAACCGTATCCGCACCCGCCATACCGACCGGACGCCCCGCGCCAGCTGGCACCGTCTATCGCCGCGCCGAGGTCACCGTCTCCTGGTCGATAGAAAACTTTGGCTACAATCTGCCGACGATCGTCTCCACGATTCAGGGTAATCTCTACGAGCTAGCCCAGTTTTCCGGCCTGAAACTGATCGACCTCGAAATTCCCCTTTCATTTGCCGAACACTTCCGTGGACCTAAATTCGGCGTCGCGGGTTGCCGCCAGCTCACCGGCGTCCAAGGCCGTCCGCTCATCGGCACCATCATCAAGCCCAGCATCGGACTCACGATCACGCAAACCGCCGAGCTCGTTAAAACCCTCGTCGAGGCCGGCATCGATTTCCTCAAAGACGACGAGCTCATGGCCAACCCGCCACACTCGCCGTTCGACGAACGCGTCAATGCCATCATGCGCGTGATCAACACCCACGCCGAACGCACCGGCAAAAAGGCAATGTACGCGTTCAATATTTCCGACGAATTCGACGCCATGCAGCGCCACTACGACAAGGTCGTCGCCGCTGGTGGCACCTGTGCGATGGTTAGTCTCAACAGCGTCGGCCTCTCCGCCACGAAGAAAATCTGCGACCGTGGCCAGCTCGCCATTCACGGCCATCGCAACGGCTGG
>JAYTWC010000566.1:0-3196 GCA_043743635.1 Verrucomicrobiota bacterium
GTGCCGGCGACGGTGAGCAAGAGCACGCCGCGACGTCCCCGTTTATCGGATACACTGCCCCAGAACGGTGCGAAAACGAATTGGAGAATGGAGAAGAACGAGCTGACGATGCCGCCGAAAAGGACTTCGGGCAGATGGGACTCGTTGCCCAGTGCGTGAGCGACGGGCTCGATGTGATTGAGGAGCCAACCGAGAATGCCGTTCGGCCCTTCGAGCTTAAGATAATGGTGAAGGAGGTCGGGCCCGAGCGGGAAGATGATCGAGAACCCGATGAGGTCGATGTACAGCGTCAGGAAGATAACACCGAGTGAAAGCGGGCGTTTGGTGGGCGAGGCTTGGGCGGAAGGTGTGGTCACAGGTTAAGACGGGAGGAATAACCGCTTCGTTTGCAACGCCAAGGCGCAAAAAGGAGGGACGGTGGGCCAAGCGTGTCGGTTTGGGGGATTTTGTGCAATTCTCCCGCCGAGCAGAGATTGGCATGCCGTAAGCAGAACTGATGGCGTTATGAAGATTCAATAATATTGCCTCGCCCGGCATTGCCGAGAAGGCTCGCTGGGCGAGGCTGAATTTTCGGCCGATTCTTTATCCGAGCATGAACTGCAGGTGTTCGCGCAGGACTTCGATTGTGAAGGGTTTTTGCATGAACCCGAGCGTGGCGCGGCCGGGGAGGGCGTCGACGAACTCGCGGCGGTTGTAGCCACTCATAAAAAGTACGCGAACGCCCGGGCGGATCTCGCGAAGCAGGTTCAACGTTTCTTCACCGCTCAGGCGTGGCATCGTCATGTCGAGCAGGACGAGGTTGAAACCGTCCGGGTTGGCACGGAAGAAATCGAGCGCTTCGTAGCCATCATGCGCTTTCTCCATGGTCATGCCGGTGGCCTTGAGCATTTTGGTGGCGACGGCGAGCACGTGTTCTTCGTCATCGACGACGAGCACGTGGCCAGTGCGTTGCTGGGGCGGATTGGAATTGCCGATCTTTGCTGGTTTCTCAGCGGGCTTGTGCGTGGTAGCGGGGAAGAAGAGAGCAAAGATGGAGCCCTTGCCCACGCCGCTGCGCACGATCAGACCGCCGCGGTGGCTGCGAATAATGCCGAGCACGGCGGCCAGTCCGAGGCCGCGTCCGGTGAACTTGGTCGTGTAGAAAGGTTCGAAAATCTTGGCGATCATTTCCTCGGTCATGCCGCAACCGGTGTCGCGAACCTCGAGGCGGACAAACGGCATGCTGGTCTCTGGTGGGGCAAGCGGAGCGCCGTCGAACCAATCGGCAGAGGGTTGAACGAGATTGGTGGTGATGGCGATCTCACCGTCGCGCTCGCCGAGCGCCTCGGAGGCGTTGACCACGAGGTTCATGATGATCTGGCGCAGTTGGGTCGGATCGGAGAGGACGGCGGGCAGGTCGTCCTGAAGCTCGAAGTGGAGTCTGGCGCTTTTGCTGATCGAAGCTTGGAAGAGCGGGAGTGTGGATTTGACGAGGGCACCGAGTTCGACGGGCTGCACGACGAAGCGTCCTTTGCCGGCGTAGGCGAGCATCTGCTGGCAGAGCTCGGCCGCACGTTGAGAGGCAAGTTCGATTTGTTTCAGATTGTTGCGAACGGGCGACTGGGTCGGCAGATCGAGGGCGGCGAGGTTGGAGTTGCCAATGATGCCTGTGAGCAGGTTGTTGAAGCCATGGGCGATGCCGCCGGCGAGAACGCCGATGCTTTCGAGTTTTTGCCCTTCGAGCAGACGGCGTTCGACGAGGAGTTTTTCGGATTCGGCGTCTTTGCGTTGAGTGATGTCGATGGCGAGGCCCTCGATGAAGAGAAGCGCTCCGGTTTCGTCGTGGATGCCCTGACCGCGTTCGAGGACCCATTTCTCGCGGCCGGCGCGGTCGATGAGGCGGTATTCGACCTCGAAGCTGCGGCGTTTTTTAACAGCGGCGGCGATGGCGGCTCGTACACGCACGCGGTCTTCGGGGTGGATGATTTCTTCGAGGGAAATATGTTTCTCCAGGAAGTCGCGGGCGGTGTGGCCAGTGAGTCCGGAGGCGCCGCGGCTGACGTAAACGGGGGTGAGGCTGCCGTCGTTGGAGAAGCGGAAGGCCATGCCGGGAAGTTGGCCGAGGAGACTTTCGAGCTGGCGGCGGCTTTCGCGGACTTCGGCTTCGGCTCGTTTGCGTTCGGTGATGTCGGTGGCGATAGCACAGACGCCGTGGACGGCGCCGTTAGCGTCGATGAGAGGGAATTTATGGACGACGTTAATGTGAACGCCGTCGGCGAGCTGGAAAGATTCCTCCATTTCGAGTGGTTCGGCACCGGCCATGACCTGGGCGTCGCTTTTGCGGACGCGGGCGGCGAGTTCGGGCGGGAATAAGTCGAAATCGCTAAAACCGATAAATTCCTCGCGTTTGCGTCCGTGGAGCTCGGTGAAGCGGCGGTTGACGGCCACGTAGCGACCATCGACGTCTTTCACGTAGATGGAGCCCGGGCTGTTTTCCATCAAGCCGTGGAGTTGCTGTTCGCTGGCGCGGAGGAGTTCCTCAGTTGTGTCGCGCTCGCGGAGGTTTTCCTGGAGGCGGGCCTGAATTTCCAGGAGGCTCTTGGTTCGGCGGCTGGCCTCGGCGTCGATGAGTTCGTCGTGACGGAAGAGTTGGCGTAGGAAGGCGACTAAAATCAGGGTGAGAACAATGCTGGTGCCGAGAAGCAAGCGGGGCAGGAGGCTGCGGGCGGCGTTGAGATCGGTCGGACTGGGGCGAAAGAAAAGGAGCCAGACGCGGTTGCCGACGGTGAGAAATTGTTCGCGGTGCCAGCCGGTGCGGAACGAGTCCTCGTCTGCGGCTGGGTCCGCGCCGAGCAGCGCGAGGGGACGCTGGGTGCCGTCGGTGGCGCTGACATCGATCAACATCGATGCGGCGGACGATGGCATGGAGGTTAGAAGTAGTTCGTTGATTCGGCAGATGCCGATAACGTAACCCAGGGAGGTGGTCTTTCCGTCCAGCGTGACTTTGACCGGTTGGATGATTGCAATCGCTGGTTCGGCACCCTGCGAGGAGGTGAGGTTGAGCCGTCCGCTGAGTGTGAGTTGGCCGGACTGACGGGCCTGGGTGAGTTGTACTTCGAGTTTGTCCAAGCCGGGGAATTTGCGGCTGTCAGGATTCGGAGCGTCCTCGGAGTATTGTATTTGTGGATACCCAGATTGCGGGTCGACCGGGGCCCAG
>JAYTWC010000567.1:0-5697 GCA_043743635.1 Verrucomicrobiota bacterium
GTTTGGCGTGGTTTGCAGGGACCAGCCAGGTGTCCAGCTGATGGCGTGTGCCGTCGGGCTTGTGCCCAACAGAGCCAGAATCAATAAGAAGAGGTAAGAGCGCAAATTTTTCATTGGCGGTTTCCGGTGGGAGCGTGGTTGGCCGCAGGAATTTTTTCAACGAGGAATAGATCGGAGTTGAGGCAAACGTTACGCCACAGCGCGCGCCAGGTTGGCCAGTCGTGCGCACCGTCGATGCTTGCCACGTGCGACGCGGGGAGCATGCCCGCGAGCAAGCGGTGACCGGGCGCCAGTGAATCATTTTTTCCGTAGAGTAGCCAGGTTGGTGGCAAGGTCGCAGACTTCGCACCGAGAAACGTCCAGATTTGTTCTTCAACGTTATCCGCATACAAGTCGCGGCCAGCAGCCCAGGCGGCCGGTCCGCCGGCGGCAGCGATGCGTTCAAAAACCTTTTGCTTATCGCCAAGGTACGGCCCGAGCAACACGAGGGCGTTGGCGGCACCGGGATGTTCGCGTTCGCTAAAAAGTGTGCCCACGCCGCCGAGTGAAACGCCCACGAGTACGATCCGGCGGTAACTTTGTTGATGTGCCGGCTTCAGGACGTCGGTCCATACGCGGTCAATCACGGTGCGCTTGATGTAGTAGCCTAGGTGGGAATCGACGGCGATGGTATCGGCTTTTATGCCTGCCTCCTGTAAAATGGTTAGGAAACCGTTTTTCTCAAAATCGGCCATGGAACCACCGCGTCCGGGGAGAAAGACGATCAGGGTCGTGGTGCGTTCGTTGGGCGAAATCCTTGTCGATTTGGTTGGGATCGGGGTAGGCGTGTCGCGCAGAAATAGGGTGCAGCCGGTTAACGACAAAATCGCCAACATAAAGCCAATGCCGAATAAGCGCAGCGCTGTGGCCGAGGTGAAACAAGTTCCGTGGGTGCTGGAGTGTGTCATGGAGTACAGGATGGTTTGTTGGACTGGAGGCTTGGGGTAATCAGTATTTAGGAAAAAGATGGTTCTGTTATTCAGTTATATATTCCCCGGTTTATATGGATTTAATTTCTTGCTGCTGGCGTCCAACGGGTGAGAAAGGCGAGAATCTTTTGGGGGGAATGGCTGTTTCCTTCCTCGAGCTCGCCGGTGTCCTGTGTGGCGAGCACTTTTCCGGTGGCATCGGTCACTACGAGTACGGGAAGTCCGTGGGAGATGGGGTTACCAAAACGTTCGTTGATTGCTGCGTTGCGGGCTGGGCCGCTGCGTTTGTTAACGTCAATATAAACCAATACAAAATTGCGTTCGATCGCTGCCTTTACTGCGGCGTTGTTGGTGAAGACGTGGTGGAGTTTATGGCACCATGGGCACCAGTTGGCCCCGAAATCGAGCAGTACATTTTTCCCCTCGGCTTGCGCTCGAGTGAGGGCCGCCGATACAAGTACCGCACCGTCAGCTTTAGCGTCGTAGACATCTGAGCCTTGTTGTGGATATTCTGGTTCGGCTGCGTCTGAGATGACGCATGCTAAGACGAGCAGGAAGGGAAAGATGAGTAGTTTCATCAGGACAAATTTAGAAAACGAGTGTTCAGGGCCGGAGTGTTTAGGGTGCTGATTTGGTTTTGAGCTGCGCGTCGCGCCGTGCCTTGAACTCGTTGCCGGGTCTCCACTCCGGCCATTTATCGCCGTTGGCGACACGCAGGCCGACCTGAAACAGGAACGCTGTGTCCTGTGCGGCGCCTTCGAAGGTCCAGCCAGGTTTAACTTCGTCGGAGACTTTATGGTAGTCATTGGCGATATAGTCTTGGATTAGTTTTTCGCCGAAGTCGGCCGACTGACCGATGAAAAGTCTGCCAGAGTGCGTGTAGTACGAAGGCACGCCCACTTTGGCGAACTCGAAATGGTCGCTACGGTAGTAGGAACCGTGCTCGGGATGCGCTTCACCTTCCATCGTGCGTCCCTGTTCACGTGCCACGGCGATGCCAATATCGTCGAGCGTTGAGGCGCCGAAGCCGATCGTGGCCATGTCGCTTGTCGGGCCGAACTGATTGGCACCGTCCATGTTAATATTTGCGAGCGTTTTTCTGAGCGGGTAAAGCGGGTTCTGCGCATAATAACGTGAGCCGAGCAGGCCTTTCTCCTCGGCGGTGACGGATAGGAAAAGGATGCTACGTTTTGGGTGTTCGTTGGCGGGAAGCACTTGGTAGGCTTGCGCGATTTCGAGGAGAACGGCGACGCCGGCGGCATTGTCCGCTGCGCCGTTGTAGATTTGGTCGCCTTTCAGCCGCACATCGCGTCCGAGATGGTCCCAGTGCGCGGTGTAGACCACGTATTCATCGCGGAGTTTTGGATCGGAGCCGGGAAGAAGGGCGATGACGTTTTTTGAAGCGACGTTGCGCAGGGTGTTGTCGATCGCGAAGGAGGCTTTCGCACCGAGCGCGACTGGTTGGAAATCGCGTTGAGCTGCGGCGGCTTTGAGCGCGTCGAAATTTTTGCCGCTGGCAGCAAAGAGTCTATGGGCGGCATCGAGGGTGATCCATCCTTCCATCGCGACATGACCGGCGTTTAGGTCGGGCCGACTGATCTCAAAATTCTCGCGACTGCGGCTGCCGACGATGACGGCGTACGGGTAAGCGGCGGGACCGGTTTCGTGGACAATGAGGCAGGCGGCAGCGCCTTTTTCAGCGGCGATTTCGTATTTGTAGGTCCAGCGGCCGTAGTAAGTCATGGCCTTACCGCCAAAAATTTTTGGATCGAGCTGGTCGGTTTTCGTGTCGATTACTGGTGGATCGTTAATCAACATGACAACCGTTTTCCCGTGCACATCGATGCCTTTGTAGTCATCCCAACCGAATTCCGGTGCAACAATGCCGTAGCCGACGAAGACCACATCGGAATCCTTGACCTCGACGTGTTGGGTGATGCGGCTGGAGGGCCCAACGAAATCGTTGATGTTAACAAACGGCAGCGACTGTCCCTCGGTACCGATGGTGAAAGTGAGGGTGGGACGGGAGGTGATACCGACGAGGGGAACATTTTGGATGAAAGAGCCGTCGGGGTTTCCAGGTTGGAGACCGAGCTTTTTGAATTCGCCGATCAGGTAGGCGACAGTTTTTTCTTCACCAGGCGAACCAGGCGCTCGTCCTTCGAAATTGTCGGAGGCAAGGATTTTTGTGCGTTCCAAAATGCGTGCGGAGGAAATCTCGGGCTGGGCGCTGGCAGAGGGCACAAAGGAGACGACCGAGATGAGGAGGGCAAAGAATGACAGATTGTAGTGCATGGTCATTATGCAGCAAAAATCTGTTCAGGCCTCGATTATTTGCGAGTGCTTAGTTGTTGCCGGTGACACGGCGGCTAGAGCAGTTCAGATGCTGGGTGATGGCACAAAAAAGGCCGGGCTTGTGGCCCGGCCTTTGAAGTGATTGCGGCAGTAATTTAAAATGCCGGCGGTAAGCTTTACCGCTTTAGAGGTGTTCGGCTTTTATTCGAAGGCGGCACCGTGCATATTGCCGGTTTCCATGTAACGCAGATGGAAGGCGAAGGCGTTGCGGAGCGATTGCGGGGTGTGGCCTTTGGTGGTGGCGTTGCAATAGCGCAAGAGCGGTTCGCGGAAGGACGGATGCGCGCAGTTCTCGATGATCTTGCGTGCGCGTTCGTTGGGCGAAGTGCCACGGAGATCGGCGACACCTTGTTCGGTGATGACAGCACCGACCGAATGCTCGCTGTGGTCCATGTGACTGACGAGCGGGACGATCGTGCTGATCTTGCCGTCTTTGGCGGTGGACGGGCAGGTGAAGATCGAGAGGAAGGCGTTGCGGGTGAAGTCACCCGAACCACCGATACCATTCATTAGGTCTTTGCCGAGCACGTGGGTGCTGTTGATGTTGCCGAAGATGTCGGCCTCGATCGCGGTGTTGATCGAAATAACACCGAGGCGGCGGATGACTTCGGGATGATTAGTGATTTCCTGGGAGCGCAGGACGATGCGCGGACGGAAGAAATCGAGATTGTCGTAGATCGTCTTTCGCATTTCAGCGCTGGCGGTGAGGGCCACGCTGGAGCCGAAGGTGACTTTGCCCTTCTGCATGAGGGTGAAGACGGAGTCTTGCAGCACCTCGGAATACATCTCGAAAGGAGGGATGTCGGGATGTGCGCCCATTGCGCCGATGACGGCGTTGGCGGTGTCACCGACACCAGATTGTATCGGCAAGAAGGAGGCGGGCAGAGTGCCGCGACGGATTTCGCCGGCGAGGAAGTTGGCCACGTTGTTACCGATGCGTTGGGCTTCGTCGCCTGGAGGTGGGAAGCCTTTGATTTCGTCACCGATGTTGGAGAGGACGATGCCGGCGATCTTGGAGGGCGGGACCTTGATGACGGGCGAGCCAATGCGGTCGGAGCACTTGTAGATCGGGATTTCGCGGCGGTACGGTGGATCAGCGGGTTCGTAAATGTCGTGGATGCCACGGAGGGCTTTCGGGTGGGCGCCGCTGAGTTCGATCAGGATTTTGTCGGCGACGCGGCACATGGTGGGCGCAGCGCCAACGCAGGAAGTGAGCGTAATAGAACCGTCTGGATCGACGTCGCAGGCCTCGACGATGGCCCAGTTCATTTTGCCCAAATGGCCGTAGCGCAGAGCCTGCGGAAGGGCGGAAAGATGCATGTCGAAGAACTGCACTTTGCCTTCGTTGATGGCGCGGCGCATGTCAGCGTCAGACTGGAACGGCGTGCGGAACGACACGGCGTCGGCTTTGGCGAGTTCGCCGTCGAGCGATGGGCCGGTCGAGGCGCCGGTGATCATGCCGACTTTGAACGGGCGGCCAGCGGTGTGTTCTTCGCGAGCGCGGGCGGCGATGGCGCGGGAAATGGCTTTGGATGCACCGGCGGCGGTGAAGGCATTTAGCCCAAGAACATCACCATGTTTGATGAAGGCAGCGGCTTCGGCTGCGGTAATGATAGGAAACGGGAGAGACATGTTAGGTGAGTATAACTTATCGGACAATTACGGTAAGGTGCTGCGCGCGGTTTGGCTAAGGCTAGGCGTCTGTTGGCGCAGGGGTTAAGCGAGTCGAGGACTCGTGTACGCGGCAATGGTTGATTGGATTTGTGGGAAGGTTGTAAACATGCTTATTCGGCATGAAACGGCATCTGATGAAGAAGCAAGTCGTTGAATGCGCGAATATATCACGTAATTCCGGATTGCGGCGGGTACTTGGAGAATAAAAAAGGCGACGCACAGTGAGTGCATCGCCCTGTAAAAGAGAGCGCCACGAGTGCGCTTGAGGGAATTACAGTTTGGCCAGCGACTGTTCGAGGTCGGCCTGCAGGTCGGCGAAATCCTCGATGCCGAGCGAGAGGCGCACGAAGTCGGCGGAGACGCCGGAGGAAGTCTGTTCGGCCGGTGAGAGCTGGCTGTGCGTGGTGCTGGCGGGATGAATGGCGAGGGAGCGGGCGTCGCCGATGTTGGCCACGTGGCTGAAGAGCTTGAGGCCTTCGATGAGCTTGCGGCCGGCTTCGTAGCCGCCCTTGACGCCGAACCCAAGTAAACCGCCAAAACCGCCTTTGAGGTATTTTTTCGCAACAGAATGGTTCGGGCTGGTTTTGAGGCCGGGGTAGTTGACCCAGGCGACGTTTGGGTGTGCGGCGAGCAGTTCGGCGGTTTTCATCGCGTTTTGGCAGATGCGCTCCATGCGCAGGTGCAGGGTTTCGAGACCTTG
>JAYTWC010000568.1:0-2639 GCA_043743635.1 Verrucomicrobiota bacterium
CGTTAATCACCTCGCATCACGCCGCGCTACAACTCGTAGGCGGACTCTTCATGATCTGGCTCGGCGTGCACGCTTTCAAAGCGAAGGATCCAACCACCGCCACCCAACGGCCACTCCACGAGCGAAATCTCTTTCTCGCCTACCTGTTCACTTTTCTCCTGACGCTGTCCAGTCCGCTCACTCTGGTCGCCATGATGGGTGTCGTTGCCGCGACCGGAGTCGGCGGCCCCGCGTATTCACATTTGGATACCGTCATACTCGGCGGCGGTATTTTTCTCGGCTCCGCCACTTGGTGGCTCCTACTCACCAGCCTCGCTGGCTGGCTCGGACGCAAACTCGGCCACCAAGTCTTGCACGTCATCAACATGATCGCGGGTGGAATCATCGTCGGTTTCGGCCTGTGGCAACTGGTATCGTTGGCCCTGAGCAAGCTCGGCCAGTAAGAAAACTTCGGACCGCTCCCAGCGAACTCCTATTGACCCCGCCGCGACTTCCCGACAGGGTGCGGTTCGGTGAAAGCTTCCTGGGAAACCCTCAAAGTCCTCTCTGACCCCACGCGCGTGCGCCTTCTGGCGCTGCTCCTCAACGAAGAACTGTCCGTCGCCGAGCTCCAGGAAATCCTCGGCATGGCACAATCGCGCATCTCGTCGCAACTCGCCCTGCTCCGTCAAGCCGGCCTCGTGACCGACCGCCGCGATGGACGCAAAGCTTTCTACTCGGTCCGCCCGCAACTCGAAGCCAATCAGCGCCTGCTCATCAGCACTGCATCCGCTGCCGTGGCCGAACTTCCCGAACCCAGCGAAGATCGCGCCAACCTTGAACGGATTCTCGCCCGCCGCCGCGAACAATCCGAATCCTATTTCAACCTGATCGCTGGCAAGCTGGGCAAAAACTACTGCCCCGGCCGTTCGTGGGAGGCCATTGGCCACCTCGCACTCCGCCTCACGCCTGCCATCACCATCGCCGATCTCGGTGCGGGCGAAGGCCTCGTCTCACAACTCCTCGCCCGCCGCGCCGCCCACGTCTGGTGCATCGACAATTCCCAACGCATGGTCGAGGTCGGCACCGAACTTGCCGCCAAGAACAATCTCACTAACCTCGTCTACAAACTTGGCGACATCGAGAACGTACCGCTACCCGATGGTTCGGTCGACCTCGCGATTCTCAGCCAGGCACTGCACCACGCGCAGCACCCACAAAGGGCAATCGATGAGGCGCACCGCATTCTCCGTCCCGGTGGCCAGGTTTTGATCCTCGACCTCAAGAGCCACACCTTCGAAAAAGCACGCGATATCTACGCCGACGTCTGGCTCGGGTTCAAAGAAAACGCCTTACACGGCTTCCTTAAAAAAGCCGGTTTTGAACAGGTCGAAGTCTCCGTCGTGACCCGCGAACCCGCCGAACCTCATTTCGAAACGTTGCTGGCGAGCGGGGTGAAATAACCACCTGGTAGCGCCTCAAACGATCTTCACTCGCTCACGGCAAAAGGCGTCGAAGAGCGCGTAAATTTCCTTCGGCGAATCCATGGCCAGCGCCTGATCTGCAATCTTGCGCGCATCTTCCATTTTCATCGCGCGCACCAAAAACTTTACGGCAGGCAAAAGCGCGGGCGACATGCTCAGTTCATCCACGCCAAGTCCAAACAACAGCGGCGCGTACAGCGGATCACCGGCCATCTCGCCACACACGCTAACGGCGATTTTCTGTTTATGCGCCTCATCCACGATCTTCTTGATCGTGCGCAAAATAGCGGGATGCGTTGGTTCGTACAGGTGCGCGATGCGGTCGTTGCCTCGATCAATCGCCAGCATGTACTGAATCAAATCGTTGGTTCCGATGCTAAAGAAATCGCACTCTTTTGCCAGAATATCAGACGTGTAGGCCGCGCTGGGAATTTCAATCATTGCACCCACCGCCATTTTCTCATCGTAAGCAATTCCTTTAGCCTTCAATTCCTGCCGACATTCCTCCAGCAGCGCGTTGGCCCGCGCCAATTCTTCCGAACCACTGATCATCGGGTACATCAACTTCACTTTCCCAAAGGCGCTCGCCCTGAGAATTGCACGCAGCTGATCCTTAAACAGATCGTGATGATCCAGACAAAAACGAATCGCGCGAAAACCGAGAAATGGATTCGACTCATGCGGGAACAACTCGGGGTTACCCGCCATCGGCTTGTCGCCACCTAAATCCAAGGTGCGAATAATGACGGCAGACGGAGCAAAGGACTCTGCCACAGTCTTGTAGGTCGAATACTGTTCGGTTTCCGTCGGGACCAGATTCGAATGCAGAAAAAGGAATTCCGAGCGGAAAAGGCCGATACCATCCGCCAGATACTCTTTAGCCATGCCAATCTCATCAGTCTTCTCAATGTTGGCGCGCAGCGTGACATTGACTCCATCGAGGGTGACCGCAGGCAAGCGCGTGGCCTCCATCAATCGCTGTTCAAAATTGCGTTTCTGGAGCTGAATCTTGCCGTAGCGGAAGAGGGTCTGCTCGTCAGGATTGAGGATAACGATGCCTTCGTAACCATCCACCAGCGCCCAATCGCCGCTCTTGATGCGCTTCGAAAGATCGCGGGTCGCCACCACGGCCGGCACCTTCATCGACCGCGCGACAATAACCGCGTGGCTGGTCTT
>JAYTWC010000569.1:0-3596 GCA_043743635.1 Verrucomicrobiota bacterium
TCATGACGATGGTGAACAGCAGTGCGGTGAGCGTGATCGGCGAAATGCGCGGGATGAATTTCTTTTCGTACCACTCCTCGCCTTTTAGCGGTACGAGGACGATGCGGCTGAGCACACCTGCGGCGAAGGGGATGCCTAGATAGATCATGACGCTGCGGAAGATGTCGCCCATCGCGACGGGCACGATCACGCCTTTGAGGCCGAAGTACGGAGGTAGAACCGTCACAAACACCCAAGCGTAGAAGCTGTAGGTGAGGATTTGCGCGATGCTGTTGAGGGCTACGAGGCCGGCGGCGTATTCGCGGCTGCCTTTGGCCAGGTCGTTCCAGACGAGAACCATGGCGATGCAGCGGGCGATGCCCACGAGGATGAGGCCGACCATGTAGTCCGGGTGGTCGCGCAGGAGCAGGATGGCGAGGCCGAACATGAGGATTGGGCCAATAATCCAGTTCTGCACGAGCGAGAGCGTGAGTACGCGGGTGTCGGCGAAGAGGCGCGGGAGCTGCGAGTATTTCACTTTCGCGAGCGGCGGATACATCATGAGGATGAGGCCGATGGCGATGGGGAGATTAGTGGTGCCGACTGTCATCGGCGCGAAGAAGGCCGCGGGATCGGCGATCACAAAATGGCCGAGCAGGACGCCGAGGCCCATGGCGGCGAAGATCCAGACGGTGAGATAGCGATCAAGGAAGGAGAGATTTTTGGCGACGGAGTCGGACATGGGGAAAGGCGAAAAATGGTGGAAGCGGAAAACGGCTTTTAACCGGGAATGAACGCGAATTGACGCGAATGCTGGAGCAGATAATTTAGGGCATAGCTAAATGTTATGTCATTTAATAGATGACAAACGGATTCGCGCGTTTGGGGCTCAGGTTTTGGATTTTAGGGCGTCGCGGCGGCCGTCGGCGTAGGCGGTGAACTGGCGGCGGATTTCGTCGCGGACGCGGCGGAAGACGGAGAGTTTTTCTTCGTCGGTGCCCGTGGCGTGGGCGGGGTCGTAGAAGGGCCAGTGGTGGCGGTTGACCTGACCAGGGAAGATCGGACAGGCCTGGTCAGCGTTGCCGCAGACGGTGATGACGGTTTCGATTGGTTCGGCCATGAACTCGTTCCACGATTTCGAACGGTGGGCGGAGATATCAATGCCGATTTCCTGCATCGCGGTGATGGCGAACGGGTGGACGTAACCGGCTGGTTTGGAGCCGGCGCTGACGACGTTGAGGATGTCGCCTGCGACGGATGTTAATATGCCTTCGGCGAGGTGGCTGCGGCAGGAGTTGCCGGTGCAGAGGATGAGGACGGTGGGTTTGGCGCTCATAAGTGGTAAGGGATAAGGTGTAAGGGGTAAGGGATGAGTTGTAAGTTTAGGGGGTGCGCATGGCGCAGGGGCAGGCGGACTTGGCGAGGCGGGTGTGGAGTTTGGCGAGTTTTGCGGCGTCGCGGCGGAAGGAAGGGTCTTCGCTGGCGCAGTCTTGCAGGCAGGCGAGGTTGGCTTTGAGTTCGCGCGAAGGTTTGGCGGGAAGCTGGTACATCATCCAGTTGCCTTCGCGCTTGGCTTCGACGAGGCCGCGAATTTTGAGATAGCCGAGGTGCTTGGAGATTTTCACCTGGGGTTCGCCGAGGATTTCCTGGAGGTGGCAAACGCAAAGTGGGCCGTCGCTGAGGAGCGCGAGGATGCGCAGGCGGGTGCGGTCACAGAGACATTCGTAGATGCGGATCAATTCCATCGGAAAAGCAACATGCACGCCCAAGTATATTCCGCAAGCGGTATATTGATACAATCCGGAAAAGTCTGACTGCGCGGCGCCGGCGGACAGGCCTAAACGGGTGAAAAAATATTTTTGAAAGGAGTGACTCTATTTGATGGCGGCGGGCGTATCCTAAGAACAGCGACCCAATCCTTATTGGGTCGATAGGAGGAATATCTGTCTTTTTAGCCTCTCAAATTCGAACCACCATGAAAATTATAAGCTACTGTTTTTGTACCGTGCTTTTCAGTACTGCCGCGTTTGCCGAGTCTCGATTCTATACCGAAGCTGGTGCCAGTTATGTGATGTTGATGGGGGCGCATTATCCATCTGGTGCGCCATCTTTAGCTTCAGTTGCAGTGTATCCGCCGATTCTGGAGTGGACACGTTCTCACGACAACAAAGACACACCGAAGTGGGCTCCCTTTGTGGCCGTTGGTTATTCGTTTACTGACTGGTTGGGTGTTCGGTTATCTTATCAATACATCGCCAATCTGACTGCTCGCACCGAATGGCGGTCGAGGTTTGCCCCTGGATACGAGACATTGGTTGGAGTGTTGGCCCCTATTTTCACTACCACCTATGAAGAGGATATTCATGTGCTCAGTCTCGCGCCGGAGTTTAGATGGCCGGTCACATCTGCTGTCGCAGTGACGTTCTCCCCGGAGCTGAATTGGGTGGCGAGTCGCGGGGAGGTGCAGGAATCGTATGTGACGTATTACACTCCTACGGTGACGCGCCGGGTTCGTAACGAAAAAGAGTATACGCTGGGCGTCTCAGCCGGTGCGGTGTGGTCCTTGACCAAACGGTGTGACCTTGTGTTTAGGTACAAATATGCCGACCTGAAACCGAGTTTTGGACGTGAGGCGCACATCCTGTCCGGTGCAATCCGCTTAGGCTTTTGATAATCATCCGAGCGAGAACGATTGAAATGAACGAGGTTGGCCCATAACCAATCCATCGCCGTGGTCCCATTCGATGCTGAAGCTCTTGCGAAGCACCGCCGTCTTGTCTCCCGCTTGGCCGCAGGAGAAGGCGAGGTGTTGCAGATTCTCTATTTGGAACTTGGTCCTATCGTACATGGTGTCGTGCGCCGCGTTCTCGAAGATCCGGAGGATGCACGCGAAGCGGTGCAGGACACGTTTATTAAGTTGTGGCGTCAGGCATCGTCGTATTGCTCTGATCGCGGCGAAGTGGTGTCGTGGCTGGTTTTCATTGCGCGTCATGTGGCGATTGACCGGGTGCGCCAGGGCGCTCGACGGCGCTTGCTTTACGAGACCTTGCAAAAGCAACCGCCGGAGCCGGCTTGTGCGGTCGCTGGCACGTTCGATCAAACGGAACATCTGGTTCGTGATCTCGCCCAACTTTCCGCTCCGCAACGACAGGCGTTGGAACTCTCTTTTTTCTCCGGCTGTTCCCAGGCGGAAATCGCCTCGGTCATGCAGACGCCTGTGGGTAATGTGAAAAACCATCTGCGCCGTGGCATATCGAAGCTACGTCAGATCATCACCCGCCATGACTGAAGATTTTAATACGGAAGCTTTCCGCTACCTGCTCGATCAACTCGATGCCGGAGACCGTGCCGCTTTCGAGGCGCAGCTGGCGCGTGATCCGGTTGCACGGGAGGCGTTAAAGGCCTGCGCTGACTCTGTCGCTCGATTTGCGTGTGAGACTGCACCAGCCGAGGCGATGCTTCCTTCCGTCCAACGTGCAGTGCTTGAAACCGTCCTTAAGACCGTAGCTAACGAACCGAGAGTGCGTCCTTGGCGCATACGCTGGGTTCGTCTTGCCTGGCCGCTGGCGGCAGCTTTGCTGCTCGGTCTAAACCTGCTGCAGTTCTTCCACCTGCTT
>JAYTWC010000570.1:0-6684 GCA_043743635.1 Verrucomicrobiota bacterium
TCATGGATATCGCCATGCCGGTGTTGAACGGCTTCGAAGCCACCCGACAGATCATGCAGCTCGCACCTGAAACCAAGGTCTTGGTTCTGTCCGCCCACAGCGACGACGAGTACGTCGCCAAAATGTTGGACGTCGGTGCCGCCGGCTATCTCGTAAAACAGAACTCCGGGCAAGTACTGGTGCACGCGATCAAGGAAATCATCAAAGGAAAGACGTTTTTCAGCCCAACCATCACGAAGCGCCTAGAAATTGCCGCGCGCCGATCGCGCGAAACGGGCGTACCCTTTTCAAAAAAGCCGAAGAACCTGCTGACGACGCGCGAAGCCGAAGTATTGCAGCTCGTAGCCGAAGGCTCTGCCAACAAACAAATCGCAGACCAACTCGGCATCAGCATCAAAACGGTGGAGAAACACCGGCAACAGTTGATGAACAAGCTCGACATCCACGATACCGCCGGCCTCACCCGCCACGCGATCGCGACGGGCGTGATTGAAAGCCGTGTTCAAGTGACGATCGACTGAGCGCACCGCATGGCAAGCAACGGATAGAATAGAAGTCTTTAGGACGTTGTTCTCAATTTTAGCGGTGGTGTTAGGTTTTGTAGTTGTTGGCGAGCCAAAGCCGGTCTCGAGGCTCATGCTTCCAATAGTGAAAACCATGGTTGGGTTTCCCTCCGCGACTACAACCACCCATCACTTTTCCACCACAGGGTATAATCCCACCGAAACACTTGCATGAATATAACAGGCCTCGTAGCATTACACCCCATCCCGCAAGTGTGATTTTTGGGTAATCTCAGGCCAACAAACCGCGAGCCCTTCTTGATCCCTCGTCCATCAAACACCTTTCCCGCACAAAAGCTGTTATACGTAGGCTGCATCAAAAAATGCGAGTCAGCCGTTTTGTAAGGAATGAGTGCAGCTTAGGCAGTTTATTTTGACCAAGCCCGGTGAAGAGGGCGCGGGCGTCGAGCTGCAACTGCTTAAATACATTCCGCGCTTTCGCAGCTGTCACAACTGAAAGTAGGCGCTCAAGGAATTCGACTAATTTCCGCTCCCCCAAACGTCCTTCGAGTGCTGCTTTCTGAAGGTCATCAAGGTAGGCGGGAAGCAGTTGGGCCAAAATCACGACATGGCGGACGTCCTGCCGCCCCGTCTGGGCGATGTCAGCGACGTTAGCGATCTTCGCCTGAAGCAAAGCAATAGGGCCTGGCACTTGAACACGGACTTTACCCAATGCCATTGTATAAATGGGATCACGCAACTCCTCGTTGCTGACGCCATGCACGTAGCGCAAGACTTCGATAAGGAGCGGAAGTCCGTGATGATCTTTGACCACAACAACGCCAATCTCATTGGTTGGCGGTTTCACAGGAAAGAACTGCGGTTTGGCTCCAATGAGCTTGCCGAGCGTCGTCAACGTCGCGCGGTCTCCGAGCACATCCACATCTCGCGATACGAAGGGAGCCAAATGGGCCGTGCGGGCTTCGTAATACAAGGCCCACAAGTTGACGGCCTGACCGCCCACCAAAAGCACAGGGTCCTCCGTCGCCAAAAGTGGCGCGAAATCCTCGGGCGGACGAGGCTCGGCATCAGACGACAACGGCGGCATGAGCTTGGTCGAAGTCGATCAATCGGATAACCTGTCGCTGCGAAACGACGGAGTTGCGCTGCTGAACGGCCTGCGGACTCGCTAACGACAAGTCGAGGAGCACCTGGTCAAATTCACGCTGCGCACGCTTGAAACGCGCCACTTGGACAGCCGTTTTGAAATGGGCCGGCATTCGTGGAGCTTTCTGCCATACCGCCCGACGTAGGCGTTCAGCCTGGTTCGGTTCATTCACCTTTTGTTTCACCAAGGCACGGGTAGCCACACGCAACAATGCCATCACGGTGGTATTTTCAGAGCGTGCGATTTCGACAAGCGCCGCCAACACCGCTTCGTGCTCGGCAAGACTTTGCCGTCGTTTAGACTTTGAGAGTTGATTTGGCATGACAAAAAGGTTGATTCAACCCAACCGTTTATCGTGAATATTGCAAGCTCAACTCACGATGAATCGGAGGACCTAAACCTGCATGATTCCATGCGACGACATTGCCCCGCCTATCCGCTGGCCGAGCCGTTGCGGCTAAGCGGTTCGGATGCACTTCCACTTTTTCTTTTTAAGGTCCCGGACTCGGGCCCACCAGAAAGGACTGTCTTTGCGTTCGTAGAGAGATGCCATGTTCGTTGTTGTTTTTGATTTCTGAACACAGCGGAGTTAGTAGCGTAGCAAACCGTAGCACGGAATTGAGTCGGATCCCGACATCTCCCAGCAAACGGCGACAGGTAAAACACAAAGGACGAGCACAGCAGTGTCACTGGTTCGATTCCGGTCCGTGCCACCATTCTAACCCCCTGTTTAGCAGGGGTTTGCGTGATAAAAAAAGCGGGCGTAGCAAGACCGTACCAAATCCTCGGCATGGGAGAGATAACGGCTCTTCCCTTTGCCACGGTTTATTGAATGACTTGTTCCGCCGATTGGCAGCGGGATAGAGCACTTTCAAGCACGGACATATGAAGCGGCTTGGGAACAAAGTCGTCCATACCCGAATCAAAACAAAGTTGCCGATCAGCAGTGGTTGTGTTTGCCGTGACGGCAATAACCCTGACCTTGCTCCAAGGTTTTTGCGCCGAACGCAGCTGCCGCGTCGCCGCATAACCATCCAAAACCGGCATATGACAATCCATCAACACGGCATCATAGCTCTCCGTTTCGAGCCGCCGAAGGGCTTCAGCCCCGTTTCCGGCCACATCAAAGCGATGACCTAAGTTGCGAAGCATGGTCGTAATCACCCGCCGATTCACCGGATTATCTTCAACCACCAATAAACTGAGCGGGGCCATTTTTTTCGGCAGCGGCGGCTCAACATTCACGGATACAGCGTTCACTGCGTCCTTGGCGATCGCAGCGGACACCGCCCGCAGCAACTGCATTTCCCGCACAGGTTTTGATACGGTTGCCTGAAATAATCCGTTGAACGCAGCGGTGTCGTGTTGAGTGCCGTTCGGCGAAAGCTGCACGAGGGCGGTTTCAGAAAGCGCAGGATTCGCCCGTATTGATCGGGCGAACTGCACGCCATCTCCTCCGGGCATATACCGATCAACAAAAACAACGGCGTACAGCTGGCGATCCATCGCCTTGGCGAGGCACAAGTTCAGCGCGCTGGCTCCATCAGCTGCGGTGTCAACCACCGCACCCCGAGCTGACAGTTGAAGAGCGAGAATCCCCCGGCAAACTTCATTGTCGTCAAGGATGAGCACGCGCAACCCTCGCGGTAACATCGGCGCCACGGGCACGGTGCTGCCGCCTACCTGAGGCAGCTCCAGTTCGAACCAGAAAGTCGAACCCGCCCCCACCTCGCTGGAAACTCCGATCGCGCCGCCCATGAGTTCTATCAATTGTTTTGAAATGGCCAAGCCCAGGCCGGTGCCGCCAAATTTCCTTGCCGTGCTGCGTTCACCCTGGACGAAAGGCACCAAAAGTTGGTCCCGGATTTCGGGCGCGATGCCGATTCCTGTATCAACAATATCGATACGCACCGTGACCCGCTGTTCCGACGCCCGCTTCAGCCGCGTGCGAACCAGTACGTGGCCGCGCTGGGTAAATTTGATGCCGTTACCAACGAGATTATTCACAACCTGACGAAGGCGCACCGCGTCGCCCGACAGCTCCGTTGCCCAGGTCGAATCGAAGTCGCTGATCAGCTCCAGACCTTTTTCGTGGGCGCCCGAGCTCAAGATTGAAAGTGTTTCCTCGATCAGCTCTCGCAGGTCGAACTTGTTGTTGTCGATGGCGAGTTTCCCTGCCTCAAGTTTCGATAAATCCAAGATGTCGTTAACCGCCGCCAGCAGTGAGTTCGCGCTATTCTGGATCACGTCCAGCATGCCGCGCTGATCCTCGGACAGGGGCGTCTGATTCAGAAGCCCCGCCATGCCGACAATACCATTCATCGGGGTGCGGATTTCATGGGTCATGCTGGCCAGAAACTCAGATTTGAGCCGCGAAGCCTGTCGTGCGCCTTCCGCGTTGATCGTGTCTTGTTCCGATGCCTTACGAGCGGTGATGTCGGTCGAAACGCCCACCACACCGACAACCTCGCCTCCCGCTCCCTTCATCGGAGAATAGCGCGCGTTAATCCAGCGACCTCGAAAATTAAGTTCAGCCGAGAAGGCTTCGCCCTTCATAGCTCGTTGCGCATATTCGGCGAACAGCGGGTTCTCTTTCATCACCTCTGACTGCAATTGTCCCACGCCGTCGCCCGCTTTGCTACCCAAAGCCCGCAGCCCTTTGCCTTCACGCAACGTATAAACTCCTCGCGGATCGATGGCCCAGAGAACGAATGGACTATGAGCTAAAATCATCCGTACAAATTGCTCACTCTCCCTCGCCTTCTTCTCAGACAGACTCAGCGCGCAGTTCTGTTCCGTCAAAACGGTAGCCGCATCGCGAAGCTCTTTGGTTCTCACCTGAACACGCTGATCAAGATCCAGATTGAACGATTTAATCCGGTTCCGGATCTGCCGCGTAAGACCAAATGCCAGAGCGACCAACACCAGGCCCAAACCCGAACCCACCGCCTGCAGTAATTTGCCCTTTGACACAAGGGCAAGCACGCGAGACTGGTCCGCAGCAAAAAGACGGTCGTTTTCCTGAATCAACGTCTTCGTCAAGGTCAGGAGTTCGTCCTCCAATACTTCGTCGTCACTCGTGAATAAGGTCGCAGCTGCACGCATTCCCGCACCATTCGCCGCACCGCCCGCTCGCTTTTGAATCAATGCGTACTTCCGATCCAACCATGCATGCAATTCGCTCCGGCGGGCAGCCGGAAGGAGATTAACTGTTTTAAATGGTTCGGCATCGGTGAGCAAAGATACTGCCTTCCTGTATTGGTCATCTATTTCATCCCAATTTCCCCTGTCACCTGTCGTCAGATAATTACGTTCCGCTGACGTCATTCGATCAACCGCAGCTCCGAACTGCTCCAGCTGCACCCGCCCAGCCCAGACCTGTTCGAGCACCGCGTGCGCCTTTTCGACGTGGTGGACAAGTGACGCCATCACTATCGCGGCCGCACCAATCATTGCGACTGAGCCCACGAACAAAGCGGTTAAATACCCGTCCTCGGGCTCGTGCGACCAAGCTTGAGTATTAAAGAGCAGTAACGCCAACCAACAACAAGCGCCAGCCATCGGCAGCGCCATGACACCCGGAAACGACAGGCCCAATAAAATTGCGGACCCACTGGCAAGGCCCAAGGCCATCAGCCCACCCGCTGCGGCCAACCTAAACCATTGCCTTACCTCCAAGCCTTGGACGACAAAAAGCCCAAAACCCGAAAGACATAAACAAAGGGCCGTGCCGAACGGCATGCCGGCGTCACCACCCGACCAGGATGGGTGAATGCTAGGCAGTTCGAATTGAAACAGCGCGGTTGAAACTGCTCGAGCAAGATTCAGCAGCCCGATCGCGATCACGCCCCAAACCAAAGTGCAGGCGCTTTTCGGGTAGCTCTTCCGTGCAACAATCAAACTCGCACCGGCCAAGAGCAGCGCGACCGCCGACTCAACATCGACCGCCGGGCCCGATGCATTGAATGAGGCCAACGCCCGAAATCCCAGCAGCCATCCCAACAAAGTCACTGCCCCCATTGCAACCAGGCCGGATTCAACCCCGCGTTTCCCAAGCAAAAAGCGTCCGACCGCCCATCGGGGCGCGCTGGAATTCATTCGCGGGGCCTCCCGCCGGAAAAAGCGTTCGAAAATCCTTTTGAGTAAAATTTCTGGTGCATAACGCCAAAGCGTCGTCGTTGACCATCCGTTATCGTCACATACCCCCTCCTCTTGAGCCAGAAGCATCACGTGAAGAAAGGGGGCAACGCCCTATTCGAAGGGGCGGCGACGCGCTTCCATCATAGCCCGGTTCAAAACCTCGTGCCCGGAGTCTTCGCGTTGTGTCCGATCAGTTTTCGCCGAGGTAGCCCGGTACACCAAAACTTGGAAGCCTCGAATCCGCCCAAGCCGCCCGCGCCGTCACGGACGGCTATCCTCGGCGAAAACAACCCGACCAAACGTTTGCACATAACCTTCTATCACGCCACCAACGACCTGCCGGCCTTTTCCGACTACGGCATGGTAAACCGAACCTTTCGACACTACACTCGCAATCCCTTTTGTTTACCTGGTCGTTCCCCGGCACCAATCCGCCTCAACCTTGGCAATTTGATCCGCCACCTCAAGCCGGGCGTCGCCACGATCCATCCCTCGGTTCAATAACCGGTCGTAATCGGTTTCAGCATGCCGGATGTGCGCCCGCACAGCGAGATCGATGGCCACGGCGTCGAACCCGCGAGCCATAGCCGAACGCCCCACCCGACCACTGTATTTTAAACAGGCATGTGCTGCAATCGTGGCCGCTCGCGCTGAGGGACAACGAGGAAACCGCTCCAAAATTTTAGCCACAAATCCAGCATGGTGGCGTTGGTCCGTGGCTTCCCGCGCGACCGCTGCCTTCTCCCGGACCCGCGCACGATTCTCCTGATCCGACATACATTCCTCCTCGGCCCGTGCAAGCGCAGCCGGCTCAATCAACACACCCTGACGTTCATACCGGCCGCGTGTCCGGCTAAACCGAACCACAACTGC
>JAYTWC010000571.1:0-37308 GCA_043743635.1 Verrucomicrobiota bacterium
CTGTGTTCAAGACCTTCGAGCGTTTGCGGGAATGGCTAAACGAACCGGTGCTAGCAGGCAGTTGGGCACCCGGAGGCGCCACGCCAGCCGAACTAATACAGCGAGGCAAAAAGGAAGATATCGTTGGCGCACTTGTCGGCCTTGCCAACGGGAATTTCTTATGAAGACACTCGTCTTTCCGGACTTGCACCAACCATCGTTGGCGTGCATCGACGCTATCGAGCGTTTGATCGCTCATGAGCGGCCTGATCAGACTGTGTTTCTCGGCGATTATTTCGACCAATTCCATGACACGCCTGCCGACCAAGAATGCACAGCACGGTGGCTCAAGGAGAGTCTTACCAAACCAAACCGAGTGCACCTAATCGGCAACCACGACGCCAGCTATCTTTGGCCATCGCCAGCGACAGCGTGTCCCGGGTGGACCCTCGAAAAGCAAAATGTTGTTGATTCTATCTTGGGAACGGGGCGTCTGACTGACAAATTTCACTTCTTTCTTCCGGTAGACGGCTGGCTACTCACCCACGCAGGCCTCTCGGACGTATGGGTGGAACGGGACGTCTACTATGCCAGATGTCTGAAAATCGCCGAACCAACCGAGCAACTCCAACGGCTCGTGACTTGGCTTCGCGCCGAGGAGGACAACGCTAGAGCCGCGTTTGAAGGTAGGTGTAGCCATTGGTTCGCAGCGATCGGCGAACTCCGAGGCGGAGCTTCGCCGGCAGGTGGGCTACTTTGGGCCGACTGGAGGGAAAAGAGGTACGGCGTAAAACAACTCTTCGGCCACACGCCATCGCGTTGGGTGCGACGTGACGACCGTAGTGTTTGTCTGGATACGAACGTTCGCCATGGCGTTGAAAACTACGCGATCATCTCGGACGGCGACCTCAAAACCAACGATTTGTCGCTGCCAAAACTTCCACGATGACAGCGCATAAACGACCGGGACCCAAGGGTAGGAGCGCCGCGCCGGCAGACGATACCCACGAATTCATGCGAGCAGCCGCGGCCAAGATTGGTGCCGCGCTCGATGCGGAGGAGGCTCAAAACGTGAAGTCTGGCACATGGACCAAGGTTCGCGGCACCGCCCGCGTCTTCGAGAAGGACGGGCAGCTCTTCCTGCGATTCCCGAAGTCAATCATCGTGCTCTTTGGTCTCAAAGCTGGCGATAATGCGAGGTTCAGGAAATGCCCTAGAAAACGTCCGCTGTCTCCGGAGAAACTCACTGCAATTACTCGAAAAATGGTGGAGGCCAAAACACCACATGCAGCGCAGAAACTAACGGATCAACTGGTCGACGGCTTTTACGGGA
The DNA here is from genome assembly GCA_043743635.1 of Verrucomicrobiota bacterium. Lineage (GTDB taxonomy): Bacteria > Verrucomicrobiota > Verrucomicrobiia > Opitutales > Opitutaceae > JADKHC01. The sequence goes on from JAYTWC010000571.1 coordinate 1,313, forward strand.
AACCACTTTCGTTCCTCGTGACGTTTTTTCGGGCCGGGAAACAACTGATGCCGAAGAAAAAATGAAAGCCACACACAAGACTCCGTGGCTCGTCAAAGAGCGCGATCTACGCAGGTATTTTGGCCGAGCTATCGATGCCTGCATGTCGGGACGGGTGGTCTTTGTCTACCACAACTATACGCAATCACCTAAACGAGGGTTGTTGATGCTCGCGCCGTACCCAGATCTTGAGTCCACGCTCCAAGCCGCCCGCCTAGCCTTCAAAATGGGAAAATACCGCGAGGTAGTGCTCGCCGATTTACGGAGGAAAAGACGATGAATAAACCGAAACTACCGCCACCGCCTGACTTTGCCTCGTGGTTAGAATACGCAATCGCGACGATGGACACGAGGTCGCTCGACAACGATATTTCCTGGGGTAATGCGCCGCAGTGGCCGGAAAACACCTCTCGCGAAGACATGCAGGAAGCTGCACGAAACGAACTCGCCGAGTTGGAACGGCACAACCGAATAGTAGATACCAAAGGGCCTGGACTATCGGCTGTGGTACACTATCTCACCGACGAGTCACTCTACGAAGGCTATTTCGTCGGCGTAAAAGGAATGTACTGGCGAGCGCCAACGCTTGATGAATTGACCCGAATACTCACCGAGCAAGGAAAAGACTTAGAGCACCGGCCGGATCGCGTGGCTCTGGCTGTGCTGCATTTTAATAACTAATCAAAACCGACATAAAGGTAAAAAGACAAAACAATTTTCTCCACCGAAGGTATAAGGGTATGAAGCGACTGTTAGCAATAAAGGTTAAATGAAACCAAAGACTCCCTGGCTTGTAAAAGAACGTGACCTGCGCCGCTACCTTGGTCGGGCACTAGGCGCGTGCAAGTCCGGCCGTGTCGTATTTTTCTACCGTACTTACGAAGGCTCACCCCAATTGATGGCGCTCTCGCCGTATCCAGATGATGATGACGTTTTGCCCGCCGCACGCGATGCGATGGCGAATGGCAGGTACCGCAAGGTTGTGCTTCAAAATTTGCCGAGAAAAAAACGATGAAAAAAAAGATCCGTTTTGTTGACATACCCACCACCTACAACGCACTCGTCGCTTTTCACCCGCCTCGCATACTCCATGACGAGGGCGAATTCGCAAAAACGATCACTGTAGTCGATGCCCTTGCCGGACACCGTCTCACAAAAGACCAAGACGACTACCTGGAACTGCTTAGCTGGATCGTCGAAAATTACGAGGACGAAACCATACCAGAACCTGACGATATCGTCAAGATCGCGGAGAAGCTTGCCGCGGCTACGAAAAAGTCCGAGATACGCAGGCTCCACCGTCAATTTTTCATCGCGTGGTACGGCCGGGACCATTGCAACAAACCGGACGTTAAAAAGTTTATCGCTTACGGCGGCAAAAGGCTGTGCGCGTTGGATCTCGCAGATTTACCGTGGAGGAAAAGATGAAAATGCTTGGACTACTCGATCTCTCGGATTGCCCGATCGACGACAAATATTCGCACCTTGCCATCCCGGCCGAATTGGCCGCACAGATGAAATTGACGGTGCTTGGCACGCGAATGATTGATCTCGACGGTAAAAAAATGCACGTCCCATATGTTGGCCCGGTTGAGTTCTACTTCGCGGGACGGGCTGGGTTTTGCGGAGCCATCGTGACGGGCGACCGCGTAGTAGTCGGACGCATACCGCGCTTGGATATCGAAGCGTGTGGAAATCAGCTATGCGCGATAGAGGAAGTCCGGCTCCGATCAATCGGGGTAGAGGAAGAACTCCTCGCCGAAGAAGGCGGAGCACTATCAGCGCACCAATTCGCCAAAGCTCTCGGCGTTAGCCTTTCCTCCGTGCAAAAATTCCGTGAGCACCGAACCATCATCGCTGTACCGAACGGCGTGAGAACTTTCAGGTACCCGGCATGGCAAATACACAATCGGAGAATTCTGCCCGGGCTCGCTGAAACTATCAAAGCCCTCGGAGACCTCGAACCTCTCGGAATCTGCACGTACTTCCTCACTCCGGCCGAAGCGTTCGACGACAAACGTCCTCTCGATCTCCTTCGAGCCGGTAATGTCGAAAAAGTCATCCCGCACGCACGCCACCACGGCGACCGTCGTTAAACAGGTTGCTGCACGTCTCAACCTGGAACCGTCTGGCAATACGAACTCTCAATGAAAACGCTCATCTTGACCATTGATCCCACCCTCACAGATCCCCTCGCGGTAGAAAAAATCCGTAGGTATTGGACTCGGAGCGAAGACGGGTGGACTTACCGGCTGAAGGATCTTGTCGACGTGGCGACGCCGAGTACGGCAAAACTCCATGCTTTCGCAGCTCTCTATTCGAGTGTCCAAATTGAGGGTTTGATTTGTGCAACTCCCAACTGCGGAAAACCATTTAGGCTGGTGCGCCGGACCGACTCTGATCGCGTCTTTATGATTCCGGCAGAACACCGATTTTGCGGCGAATGCGCCAACAAGCGGGAGATGGAATTCCAGCGCATACAAGCCGAGCAATATGAGGCAGAACGCCGGGTCGAACAAGCACGGTGTGAAGCGGAAAGCAAAGCACGAGAAGACCAGGCGGCACGGGTGCGGAAAGCCGTTGAGGAAGCGTGTAGCGGCTACGTGGAATTATCGGTTCTCGAACAACTCGACGTTAGGCTAACGGCAGCGCTCTTGGGGTTGCTGGAGTTCCGGGGGAAGCAGCCGAATACGGTTGGCCCCTTGATCGCCAGAGACCACCCAGTGCGTTTTTCTCCTGCACTGCCTTGGGGCCGAAAACTGTTGGCCGAATTGATCGCTGCCCACGTGATCGCGCCGCAATGGGCCGAAGGGTTGTTCGACGCCGACGGTTCGCTGGTTGCGGTCGAGCAGGTGATCTGGCAAGTCAGGATCGACCCGGCCGTCGATTTGTCGGCTCTCCGGCGAAGCATCATAGAAAAATTGCGTTCCGCATGGACTGCTGCCGACGGCCCGAGCCCGCAGCTAAAATCGTTTATGCGGGAGTTGTGTAGCTGGGAAGCGATCGGCTTTCTACTCGCGATGTTTGGCGAGCGAGGAATGGGAGACTTCAATCCGGGAGAAGGGACAATTCAGGTTGTGGACACCGCCTTGGATCACTTCACGCTGGGCCAGGTTTGGTGCCTGATGTATCAGGGGGCTGCCCACGCTGGTGATCAAATTTCGCAGGGTGTCTCACGTCGCCACGCGGCAAACAAAGGAATCGCGAGAATGGATTCTCGGCTGATGAACGCTGTTGCCAACAAGATTACCCTCCGGCCGTTCACCCGCAATTCCTCATTGATGCCGCTCTCGGCCGTCTCACGGCTTGCATTTGTTGAGATTTGCCATGCAAACGACGACAGCTTCGGACCAGAATTATGGGCCAATGGGCGCCCCTGACCTCTTAGCCGCCAGCAACGGTTCAGTGACATCAAGCGCTTCAAAGGAACGGTAGGCGAATTGCCGAGGGCCATGCAGCCAACGTAAAAGGTAGTTGATACCTAGGTGCGGCGAAGAAACAGCTTTCGAAATAACCGAGGTAAGTTCCGGCCTTCGAACCTCGCGGGGCAAAACAGGTAAAACGCATGTCATCCGTTTGTTGCCTTCGAACACCTACGACGTATCCTGTCGCATCGTTGTGATCTGCTGCACCAAGTTATCCACTCGCGGACAGGCTGGGCCAAGATTGAGCGTAAGCCGATCACAGCCATCATTGAAAAGTTGCTCGGACCGTCCAGCACGGCCGAAACTACTGATACCGACAAACCGTGCACCCGTTACCATCGCAGGCATAGCATCAGATTCCCTCGGCCGCATCTGCAACGACGCGGAGAACCCCCGCACGGCCTGCCGCTCAGTACACGTCTTCAATGGAAGCTAAGTTCGGGTGAACAGTGAAGATCACCGCTCCCGAACAAACTAGTTTTGAATCGGGCGGATATTAACTTTCTTGCGACGCATGGCGCAGAGCGACCAGCACACCGCGGCCGCGAACGCGCTACCATCAAAGTCACAGGCGCTCCAGGGCATGCCAATTTGTTGCACTCAGTAAATCGGCCGCTGGTTACATAAATCCCGCTTCCGTAACGTTTCCGCTGTTGCCGCCAGAATAAAAGCAGTTTCAAATTCCATTTCCAGTAATGACCACCCCGGAGGCCTTCGTATGCGAGTTTCCGTTCGCGCTGCCTTTTGCATCACGCCAGGCTTCCGTCTCCTCGCAGCCAGCATCTTACTGCTCAAATCGGACTCGATTTCCTTTTCAAACCCACGCCCGTACTTCAAAGAATACCCGCCGCATCTCCGCGATTCTTCAAAGTTCCATCCTGATCGTGCCTCCCGAAAACCTAGTTTCCTTTAGCTTTACTGCTGCCTCGCTCCGTCCGGAGCTTATCCGGGTCATTGCGAACGCCTTTTTAGAAACGGGGTCCTGGGAGTTAGCCAAAAAAAAGATCCGTTCATCGAACGCCCTTCAGTCGCGCAGCCCCCGCACAGCGGTCAGAATGGAAATTGAGCTGAGACAGCGCCTCATGCGTCTCACTCCCGGCGAAATCCAATTGGCCGCCCACGGTATCGCAGAGGAGCGCACGGCGATCGCATGGCTCGCCGCTTTGAAAGCGAGCCGCTACATTCACGCATTCGCGTCCGAAGTCCTCCGGGGCAAACTGTCCTCGCTCGATCCGGTGGTTCGAGCGTCCGACTACGAAACCTTTTTCGAGAACCAAAGCGCCGTCTATCCTTCGATCGCCACTCTGGCCACGTCGTCGCGAGCCAAGATACGTTCAATTCTGCTGACGATGATCTGCGAGGCCGGGATCGGTCAACGCGCTGGTCGCGAGGTTCGGATCCATCGGCCCGTTGTCCCTCCATCTGTTTATTCGGCACTGCTCGCCGATTCCCCACACTGGCTGGCCGGTTTTCTCGTGCCGGACTCAGAGATTCCTTCCAATTGACGCCCCCCATGGCCGAAGACACCGTCGAAACCCTATATCTCAAGCTTCGGAATCCGGACTTCCTCGCGATGAAGGGGCTGTCCGGTGAGGTGCCGATCTTCATCCACGCCTATGAGGCCACCGAGGAGGATGTTGCCCGGCAAACCGCCGACGCCCTCACCACCCGACTGCGAAACGACGGCATCGCTTGCGCCAAAATTGACCTCTTTGAATTGGTTCTGGAGCAATTAGTCGAGGAGGGCCGCCTCGATCGCATCCTCGAAAAGGAGTCTCAAATCGGCAAAGCAAAGCTCTTTGAGACGATGACCAACCTCACCGATGCCAAGACCCGCTTGGTGCCAAGGCTAATGCGCCGCCTGGAGGCAGAGGATGCCAAGCTTTCCATCTTAACGGGCGTCGGACGCGTGTATCCTTTCCTTCGGACACACACGATTCTCGATTCCCTACAGCCGGCAATGATGCGGCAGCCGGTAGTCATGTTTTTCCCCGGGCATTACACCCAAGAACAGGGCATCGGCTCCCAACTTCGCCTCTTTGGTTCGCTACCAGCCCCTATGCTCTATCGCCCCTACTATCGTGCCTTCAATCTCGCGCACTACCGAGTTTAATCCCATGCAAATCCAGCAACTCTTTGCCAAGCCCGTCGATCGCCCCATCGAAGGCGTCATCAAGGCCGATGACTCCCGTCATCTTCGCACCGAGCTGGAAGAATACGTCGTCACCGCCGAGATAAACAAAGGACTGGGTGAATTCTGTGAGCGTTATCTCAACGAGACCAACGCCAATGGCGTGTGGATTTCCGGTTTTTTCGGGTCGGGTAAATCTCACCTGCTGAAAATCCTTTCCCTCATCCTCGACCAGAGTCCGCTGGAGGGGGGCGGTCGGGCCGCCGATCTGCTCCTGCCGCGCATCGAGGACGAAATCCTTCGAGGCGAACTATCCCGCATCACCAAGATCCCATCGCGCAGCATCCTTTTCAACATCGACCAAAAATCCGACGCCATCGGCGGCGACCGCGGCTCACCCGTGCTGGAGGTCTTCGTGAAAGTGCTCAACGAGCTTCAGGGCTACTACGCCCAGCTCCCCTACGTTGCTCAGTTCGAGGCCGATCTCGATGCCCGTGGTCAGCTCGCTCCGTTCAAAGCCGCTTACCTGAAGGCAACAGGACGCTCGTGGGAGAAAGATCTGCCCACGATCAACACCTTGGAGAACGAGGATTTTGCCAAGGTCTATGCCGAATTCTTCAGCAAAGCCTATGACGAGGGACTCCGCCTCTTCGATCGCGCCCGCGAGAGCTACCGCGTTTCAATCGAGTCGTTCGCTCAACGCGTACAGGCCTACCTCGCGAAACAGGGAAAAGATTTCCGTCTCAACTTTTTCGTCGATGAAGCCGGCCAGTTCATCGGCCAGGACACGAAGTTGATGCTCAATCTGCAAACCATCGCCGAATCCCTCAGCACGGTCTGCAAAGGACGTGCGTGGGTTCTCGTCACCTCACAAGGCGACTTGCAGCGCGTGCTCGGTGAGTTGGATGGTGCCGCCGCTCAGGATTTCACGAAGATTCAAGCGCGCTTCAAAACACGCCTCACACTGACCAGTGCCGATGTCCGCGAGGTCATCCAAAAGCGATTGCTCGCCAAAAAGGAACCCGAGCCCGAGGTGCTGACCTCTATTTTCGATACAGAGAAAGATAACTTCCAGACCCTTTTACGCTTTGGCGATGGTTCGGTGGAATATAAGGGCTGGCGTGGCTCCGACGAGTTCTGCGCCTTCTATCCTTTTCATCCTTATCAGTTCGATCTCTTCCAACGTGCGATCGAACAATTATCCAGGCACAATGCATTTACCGGTAAACACACTTCGATCGGCGAACGGTCGATGCTCTCCGTGTTTCAAGAGGTCATTAAACAGCTAAAGCAAGACCCCGTCGGCCGCTTGGCGAGCTTCGATAAATTCTTCGAGGGCATAGCGACCGCATTGCAGGGTCAGCTTTTGACTTCGGTCCGCCAGGCCGAGCGCCAACTCGATAACCCTGTCGCGATCCGGATTCTCAAAGCGCTCTTCCTTCTCAAATGGGTACGCGAGTTCAAGGCCACACCACGCAACATCGCTATTCTCCTGCTCGATCAACCCACGGTGGATATCCGCGCCCACGAGAAAACCGTCCATGAAGCCCTCGCCTTGCTGGAGGGCCAGTCTTATCTCCAACATCACGGCGAATGTTATGAATTCCTCACCGACGTCGAAAAAGACATCGAGGTCGAGATCAAGAACACCGACATCGATGATTCCGCCCTTGCGAAATTGGTTTCCGATATTCTCTACGCAGATATTCTGCGCGATCCCAAGATCCGCTACGAAGGCAACGGCCAGGACTACGCCTACGTGCGCCGACTCGATGACGAGTTGATGGGGCGGGATGGCGACCTCGCGGTGAATATCATCACCACCGAACACACCAATCACGGTGACCTTGGTGTGCTCGCTGCGCAAAACACAGGTAAGCCTGAGCTGCTCGTCGTGCTGCCGCCTGACGCCCGGATGATGGACGAGGCGCGGCTGATTCTCAAAACCAACAAATATATCCAGCACAACACGGGCTTGGACATCGACGCAGCGCGGCGTTCAATTCTCACCCAGCGCGGGCAGCAAAACAGTGTGCGCCGAACCAATTTACAGGAACTATGCTCAGAACTGCTCGGCAAAGCACCTCTGTTTTTGAACGGTTCGCGACTCAGCGACATCGGTGAAGGCGATGCACGTAACCGCCTCGCCAAGGGCTGCCAGGCCCTCATCAGCTTCGCCTACCCAAGCCTGCGTATGCTCCGCGGCAATTATGACGAGCCCATGCTGGCGAAGACGCTTCTTGATGCTGACGATCTCCTCGCTGCCGGCGGTATGGCCCTCTCTGAGGCTGAACAAGAGGTCCTCACCTATGTGATGCGCAACCAGGCCAGTGGAGAGCGCACCAGCGTCGAAGCCATCGTACGCGAACTGGGTCGCCGTCCCTACGGCTGGTATCCTCTTGCGATCGTCACGCTTCTCGCCCGCCTGTTCCGGTTGGGCAAAGTGGAACTCCGCACCGCCGAATTGCTCGATGCCCGTTCTGCCCTAGAAGCACTTCGCAATCCCCGCCAACATGGCAGTGTACGCGTGCGGCCTCAGGAAACTTTCGATGCCTCGAAGGTGAATGCTTTGAAACGCTTTCATCAGGATTTCTTCGACCGCACCAACCTTGGTACAGATCCACGCTCGGCCGGGCTTGCGACGGTCTCCGCCTTCGCGACCGAAAAGACGATCCTCAAAGACCTGCTCGCACAGTCCACGCGATATCCGTTCCTCAGCACTCTGGATTCCGTTGCCGAGCGCATCGGCAAACTCGCCGATCGGGATTACGCCCATGTGATCAACCAACTCCCCGAGTTCCAAGATCCGCTGCTCGACGCCAAGCAGGACCTGCTCGATCCCGTCAAAAGCTTCATGGCCGGCGCCCAACGCACCGCCTACGACGAAGCGATCGCTTACCTCCGTGAAGAGGAGGCTAACTTCGCCGATCTCCCCTCAGCCGCCGTGCAGCCGCTGCGCGATCTCGCCTCCTCCTCCGCACCTTATCGCGGCCAGGTGCTGCCGTTGGCACGAACGGCGCTCACGCAAGTCCGCACCGAAATCGCCAAACGTCTGGAAGCCGAACGGACCACCGCGCTCGGAATCCTCGACGAGCGCGAGACTCAACTCCGGAGCACTCCAGAATTCCAAGGGCTCAACGACACCTCGATCCAACAAGTGCTGCGCCTGACCTCCGAGGCTCGGAAAACAATCAAAGAGGCCCGCTTCATCCCGGCGATTCGCGACCGCGTCTCGCGCTATACGGCGCAGGATTATCCCACCCAACTTGCCGTTGCCTCTAACTATGCCGCAGCTACCAAAAGCGCGGCATCCAGTCCTTTACCTGGAGCGGTCCAGGAAAGCCCGACGAAATCGCCGACCTACGTCGCTGCCACCTCCCTCCGCGCTTCCTGCGGCCTGTCCTACATCGCGAACGAGGCCGACCTCGACAAGTGGCTGGCTGCCTTGCGGTCGACCGCCGCCGCTGAACTGGCCAAGGGCAATCGGATCAGTCTTTGAACTCAACATTCAAGAACGATCCGCATTTCTCGTTGTGCGAAAATAATTTGTAAGCTATTACCCTCCATTTAACTAAACTTATAAAGCACGATAAACTTGAATAGTTTACCGTGCATTGTAAGTATATCGTCATGGTATCGCTCAAAGACCGGCTGATAAAGCATGTGGAAGCCCTCACCGGTGATCGCCTTGATCTGTCCGCGAAGGAGGCTTCGTCACTGCCCTTGTTCCTACGCGAAAGGTATGCGGTGTTTTCCGCCCGGTTGTTTGGGCGAAAATCAATCATAGCCCTTGAAGCTGAAGGCTGGGAGATTGGGTCACCCGGCGAATATCGAAAGCATGCGGACGCCCTCAGCCAAACTCTCAATGAGCCGGTCGTGTTGGTTCTGCCAATTCTCCCGTCCTATGCCAGAAATCGGATGGTCCAGATGGGCGTTCCGTTCATTGTCCCGGGCAGCCAAACCTTTCTCCCCGCCGGCTTGATTGATTTGCGTGAGCGGTTTGCCCAGCCCGGTCTCAAACGGCGCGAAACCCTCAGTCCTGCCGCGCAATGCACCCTCCTCTACCACCTGCTGCGCGGCCCGCTCGCAGGCAGGCCGCTCAAGGAGATCGCGGAGAAACTGCACTACTCGCCGATGATGATCACGAAGGTGAAAGACGAGTTTGAGGCGGCAGAAATCTGCCAGATTGTCCGGAGCGGTCGCTCAACCGTCTTGAATTTCACCGCAACCGGGTACGACCTTTGGAAACGCGTTGCTCCTCATCTGACTTCCCCCGTCAAAAAAACGCGTTGGGTAAATTGGGGTAAGCCAACAGCCCCCGCATTGCTTGCCGGGATGAGCGCGCTGAGCGAGCGCACCATGATCAGCGCCGAGCGCCTGCCCACCTATGCCCTGACGCTCACGGCCTATCAGGACCTGTTGGAGCGAGGGGGCATGGCAGGTTGCCGCGATGCCGAGAGCGCGACGGCAAGCATTGAGGTCTGGTCCTACAATCCGCACCTCTTCGGCGACGTCCGGATGGTGGACCCGCTCTCCCTCTACCTGAGTCTCCGTGCGACAGAAGACGAGCGCGTTCAGCAGCAGCTGAATCGGCTTATCGAGGAGGTCAAATGGTAGGGGGCCTCGATCTTTTTCGTGAGCGTTTCAAAGAATTTGAAGGCTCCTTTGTCCTGATTGGTGGAGCTGCCTGCGACGAGTGGTTTGGGACCGCCGGGCTGGAATTCCGGGGCACCAAGGATCTCGATATCGTCCTGATCATCGAAGTGCTGTCCCCGGCTGCCATCAAGGCGCTGCGGACGTTTGTCTCCGACGGAGGTTATGAGATTCGCGAAAAAACCGAGGGAGTTCCAGTGCTCTATCGTTTTGCCAAGCCTAAGAACGAAGCTTTCCCATACATGCTGGAGTTCTTCAGCCGCAAACCTGAAGGCATCCAACTGGGCGAGAAGCAGGGCATCGTTCCCGTGCGGGCCGATGCAGATCAGCACAGCTTGTCGGCCCTGCTGCTGGATGACGCCTACTATTCGTTGATCCAAAAACACCATGCCGTTCACGACGGGCTCCCCTTTGCCACCGCGACCGCGCTCATTCCCCTGAAGGCCTTGGCCTGGCACAACCTGACCCGAGACAAAGCCGCCGGGCTTAAGGTTGATTCAAAGAATATCACCAAGCATCGAAACGACGTCTTCCGCCTAGCCGGCACTCTGCCCGGCCAGCCAGGTCCAGAACTGCCAAAGTCCATTACGGACGAGCTCGACCGTTTTCTCCATTCCTTCCCAGAGAAATCACCGGAATGGCCATCGATCCTCGCTGCGCTGAAAAACACCTTGGGCGGCAGGATTCAACCGGCTGCCTTGCGCTTGGCGATTCAGGTCTTTTTCCGTCTCACTCCATGAACCTTTCCGCCCTCAAGACCTTCGCCCCCGCCGTTCGCCTCCAACTGATGGAGGCTGTCACGCGCAAACTGGACTTCGTACTGACCGGGGACACCGCCGATCTGCGCGCCATGAGCGCTCAGCGCGCGGTCTTGCGCGGTGAGGCCACGCGGAACCGTGCGGGGCTTGTCGAACGCGTCGCCTATATTTGGTTCAATCGCCTGGCTGCGCTTCGTTTCATCGATGCACAGGGTTGGCATCCGTTTGGCGCTCGCGTGCTCACCGCCAAAACCAGTGACGAGACCCAACCTGAACTCCTCCGTCTGGTTCGTTCCGGACAACTCCCCGCGGAGCTCGCACCGCACACCGATCCTGACCGGCTCAATCGCCTGCTCGATGGCGAGCTACCCTCGCCGAACCCGCAGGCCGAGGTTTATCGTCACCTCGTGCTCGCCGCCTGTCGCTTTTATCACGCATTGCTGCCCGCGCTGTTTGAAAAACTCGACGACGAAACCGAACTGCTCCTGCCCGACGATTTGCTCACGGAGCATTCTGTCGTTCACGGTTTCCGCACCGCAATCGCCGACGCCGACTGCGCGGAGGTCGAGATCCTGGGCTGGCTGTATCAATTCTATATTTCGGAAAAGAAGGACCAGGTCATGGCGCGAAAGAGCGCGGTACCCACAGAGGATATCCCTGCGGTCACCCAGCTTTTTACTCCGCATTGGATAGTTCGGTATCTCGTGGAGAATTCCCTCGGACGGCTTTGGTTGCTCAATCGGCCGCAGTCGAAACTCCGGGAAAAGATGCCTTACTATATCGAAGGTGAACCGGAGGCAGATTTCCTGAAGATCGGCAAACCGGAGGAAATAAAAATTATCGATCCGGCCTGCGGCAGCGGGCACATGCTCACGTATGCGTTTGATCTGCTCCAAGCGATCTACGAGGAAGAAGGTTATGCTCCGTCCGATATCGCGGGGTTGATCCTGCGGCACAATCTCCACGGCGTGGAAATCTGTGATCGCGCCGCCACCCTCGCTGCCTTTGCGCTTTGCATGAAGGCGCGCAGCTGCGACAAGCGCTTCTTCAGCCGCGTGGCCCAACCGCAGATAATCGCTTTGCAGGAAGTGCGCTTTGAAGAAGGCGAACTTTCGGCCTATTTCAGTGCGCTCGGTGCTCAGCCTTCAACGCTCCACCCTGAATTCACTCGACTCCTCAACCAATTCGAAGAAGCCAAGAATTTCGGGTCGTTGATTCAACCCTGTCTGACCGAGCCGGAGATTCAGCGTGTCCGTTCCGAGATCGAAAATCGTAAATCGAAAATCGTAAACGACGCCGACCTCTTGGTCGGCGCGACGCACCTCAAAGTCCTTCGCGTGCTCGAACAAGCCCAGGCCCTCACCCAGCGGTATCACGTCGTCGTGGCTAATCCGCCGTATATGGGGAGCGGCTCGATGAATACAGGGCTAAAGACTTACGCAGAGACGTACTATGCGAGGTCACAATCAGACCTTTTCGCTATGTTCATCGAAGCTAACCTCCGGTTGTCGCGATCTGGTGGCTATGCCGCTCTGATAACGATGCATAGTTGGATGTTCATCTCGTCCTTCGAAGAATTACGAAGTGCTTTAGTTACCCAGCACGCATTCCTGTCAATGATTCATCTCGGGCCTCGTGCCTTTGACTCAATTGGTGGGGAGGTCGTCCAGACGACCGCTTTCGTGCTTCAAACACGAAGGCCTACTAAACGCACGACTGTATTCAAGAGGCTTACGAAAGGCGCCTGTGAAGCGGAAAAACGGGCCCTATTTGAGGTGGAAGCTAACACCTACGTCCGCCCTGTTAACCTGTTTGAATGTGTTCCAGGGAAGCCTTTCGCGTATTGGGCAAGTCCGTCGCTTTTAACTGCCTTTAAGAAGGGCACTGCTCTTGGGGAGCTTGGTAAGCCAAGGAAGGGGCTCGTGACACTGGACGACCGCCGATTCACACGGAGCTGGTGGGAAGTAGATGGTTGTAATATCGCGCTCGGCTGCAAGACCCGCAACGCAGCAAAGGAGACGCAAAAAAAATGGTTTCCAATAAATAAAGGGGGTGGTTTCCGGCGATGGTTTGGTTTTGCTGAGCAAGTCATCAACTGGTATCGCGACGGAGAGGAACTCAAGTCATTCATCGTCAGTCGCTATGGCGGCGGATCATATACCAAAGAAATTCGCAGTGAAGAATACTATTTCAAACCGTCAATAACGTGGGGAAAAATAAACACCACGGCGCCGAGCTTTAGAGTCAGCCCAGGTGGATTCATCATGGGAGATGCGGGCCCCTGTATATTTATCGAGCTGGATTTGCTTCCAGTTCTTGGCCTACTGAACTCCAAAGTAAGCCACTCAGTTATCGAGTTGCTGTGCCCGACAGTGAACGCAGGTTCTGGTGACATCTCGAAAATACCCGTGTTGTTTGCCCCGAGCCGAAGTGATCACGGAACGGTAGTATCGGAGGCCGTAACGATTTCGCGCGCCGACTGGGACAACTTTGAGACCTCATGGGATTTTCGCGACCAGCCGTTGCTGCGGTCGGGGCTGAAGGGCGCGACGCTGGAGACGAGCTGGCGGAATTGGGAGGCGCAGAGCACCGCCGCCATCCGGCGTATGCAAGAATTGGAGACGGAGAACAATCGGCTCTTTATTACCGCCTACGGCCTCAACGGCGAATTGTCGCCGGAAGTGCCCGAGGAGCAAATCACCCTCGCCCGCGCCGACGCCCGCCGCGACATGGCCGCGTTCCTCTCCTACGCCGTCGGCTGCATGATGGGCCGCTACTCGCTCGACCTCCCCGGCCTCATCCTCGCCGACGCCGGCGCGACCGTGCAGGACTACCTAGCCAAAGTACCCAAACCAACCTTCGTTCCCGACGAGGATGGCATCCTGCCCGTACTCGACGGCGAATGGTTCGAGGACGACATCGTCAGCCGCTTCCGCGAATTCCTCCGCGTGACCTTCGGCGACGCCACGCTCAACGAGAATATCCGCTTCATCGAAGAGTCACTCGGTCGAGATCTCCGCAAATACTTCCTCACCGACTTCTACAAGAACCATCTTCAAACCTACAAGAAGCGCCCCATTTACTGGCTCTTCCGCAGTCCGAAAGGTGCCTTCGCCGCGCTGGTCTATCTGCACCGGATGACCCGCGACACGCCGAACCTGATTCTCAACCGCTACCTCCGCGACTACCTGCAAAAACTCCGCGCCCGCCTTGAGCACCTCGTCCACGCCGAAGCCACCGCCGGCACCGCCCGCGAAAAAACCGCAGCGCGCAAAGAGAGCGATCAGCTCAAGAAAAACCTCCGCGAATGTGAAGAATGGGAACGCGACGTGTTGTTGCCCCTGGCCCAAAGCCGCCCCGAACTCGACCTCGACGACGGCGTAAAGGTCAACTACCTCAAACTCGGCGAAGCCCTCTCCCCCATCCCGGGTCTGGCGACGAAGGAGGAGGACTAAACCCATGGCCGACGATGCATCACAATTTTCGGCATCCGAGCCCGCACTGGGTTACTTGTATCAAATTCGATACGCTTTGCTGGAGGTTTTTCACCAGCCGGAGGAATCCGTCTGCTATATAGAAAAAGACGATGATGTAGATTTCAGCGATCCGGAGGAAGGCCGCATCCTAGCATCACTGAAGCATAAGGCACCCGGTGACACGCTTACGAATTTGTCGCCCGACTTTTGGAAATCAGTGCGCATTTGGCTAACCGATTACCTTAAAGATCCGGATTCTATAGTCCCGGCACGTTATTATTTGGTTACCACGGGAAAGGTTCAGATTGGGTCGTTGCTAGCTTCATTTTTGCCGAACGCTCAGCCACCAGGAGATCTTCAAACCCAGATCGACGGGGTACTCGCTAGCTCCACATCGAAGACGATAAAAAAGACCCGCGATCTATTGGCTTTGCTCCCCCCGGCAAAATGGAGCCATTTTTTCCAGCGGATCACTATCTTCGATATTCAAGAAAGGATTAACGAGATACCCCAGCGGATCATGAGCGGATTTCGATCAGTTCGTCCAAAATTCCGCCTTCCCGTTTATCAACGTCTAGTGGGATGGTGGGATGAGGAGTGCATCAAGCTCTTAACCGGCCAACGCAAGGAGCCGTTCCGCGGCGCAGAAGTATCTGAGATGCTCAGTTTTTTTTCGGAGCAGTTTCGAGATGACAATCTCCCAATCGATTTCGAAAAAGCCGAACCCGAAGGCGGCGTAAATCCTGATTCGGATAACCGGTACTTCGTTAAACAGCTTCGAGCGATCGGGCTTAAATCAGACCGCATTACCAGAGCGATTCTCGACTACTATCGCGCCTCAGAACAACGCGGCGCGTGGCTCCGTGAAAACGTCACGCTCGACGGCGAGGTAGAGAGATACGACGATCGGTTGGTTGAGGAGTGGGCTCGCATTCGCGAGATCACCTTCGAAGACCTAAGCGACGACGCTTCCGAAGAAGTGCTTCAGCAATTGGGCAAAAAACTGCTGACCGACCTTTCAACACGAGATAATCCCAATCTCCGCATTCGGAGGGAGGTCACGGCGAGCTTCGTATCAATGGGCAGCTATCATATCCTCGCCAATGATACGTGTCCACGGGTACACTGGCACCCCCGTTTCACAGAACGCGTCGCCGAAATTCTCCACGGGAGGAAAACATGAAAACGTGGGACAAACGACCTCGCGAAGTTCGCACCCTTTTCAACCCTGCCTTCTGCGGATTGGTTTTGGCCAGAGGGATCGAGGGCTTCGCCACAGAAGCCGGCCGCCCCATGCCATTTTCGCTAACATTGTTGATCCTTCCACTGTGCTTGCACAAACGAACCCGCGAGCTGCTCAAAGACGCCAATCGATCTTACCTGACGAACATTCTTCAGGAGCATCCAGAGATTCGCGTCGATCTGGCGCAACGGGCTCGCGGTTTGTTTTCCTACACCATGGAGGCGTTCGCCTATCTCATGGCGTGCGAGGTCATTGAGGTAGACGGCAGCGGAGGGATAGCCTTGCGCGCCGACGCCCGCGTCAGGAAAACCATTGCTGGGTCTCAGGACACTAAAGACTGCCAAACCGTAGCTCGTGCCTTGGGCACAAAGCTGGCCCGGATCAATGATCGGGCGACCATTTATACAACGCTAGGAATCAGACCATGAATATACGCGATATCGTAATCTACAGCCACACCGGCGACATCAGGCGGATCACCTTCAAGATTCACGGCCTCAACATCATCACCGGCCGATCTTCTACCGGCAAATCGGCGCTCTCGGACATCGTCGAATATTGCATGGGGCGCAGCGACTTTAATATCCCCGAAGGTCCCATCCGGGACAAAGTTGCTTGGTATGCAGTGATTTTCCAGTTTAGCGGCGAACAAGTCTTGATCGCCAAACCTGCCCCGGCATCCAACGCAGCCAACTGTTCGAGAGCCATGATCCTGCGTGGTGCAGCGATTGAGCCACCCACATTGGGGGAGCTGAACCAGAATTCAGACGATGAGGGGGTCAATTCGCTGCTGTCGGAATTGCTCGGCATACCCGTGGCAAAAACCGAGGTACCGGAAAAACAAAGTCGGGCTTCCTACTTCGCGTCGATCAAGCATACGCTGTTTTACCTCTTCCAAAAGCAAGGACTCATCGCCAACAAGGATCAGCTCTTTTATCGGCAGAGTGAGCCCTTCATACCGCAGACGATAAAAGACACGATGCCCATTCTGCTCGGATTGGCTGCGGACAAGCGCCTAGAAACAGACCAGAAACTTCGAATTGCCCGGCGCGATCTCAAGATCGCGCAGAAACAGTGGTCCGAAGCCGAGCAATTCAGCGAGCAACTAAGCATGCGCGCTATTGGACTCATTTCGGAGGCGCAGCAGGTGGGCATCTTGGCTCGCCGTCCAATCCCTGCCCAATCTACTGAAGCCCTGGAAGTTCTAACCGCCATCACGCAGTGGAAGCCCACCGCCATCCCCGAAGAGGATACACGTCGGATCGCCGGGCTGGAGGACGAGATCGCAGCTCTGCGTAGGGAAAGAATCGGTGTCAGCGAAACGCTCCGGGCGACGCAGCTATTCACTGACAAAGAGGTCGGATTTACCAACGAGGCCAACGAACAGAAAAGTCGATTGGAATCCATCCACGCACTACCTAAGCATCCCGAGACCGGTAAATGGCAATGGCCCTTCGCCCAAAAAGATCTAGGGCTCGATACCCCGATTGGAGCTGCATTGCTTCGCGAACTTGAGTCGTTGGATCAAGAATTAAATACCGTGCAAGGCGAGCGGCCGCATCTGGAACAATATACTCTCCAAGTGCACGCTCAGCTCGACGAACTGAACCAGCAGATGAAGAGTAAAACCGAGGCTCTCGACGCAGCCATCGCCGCCAACGCAGCCATCGCTGAAATGGGGAACCGAAATGCGGCTGCGGCAAGGATTGTGGGGCGAGTGAGCTTGTTTATGGAAACATATCGACCCGATGATGATCTCACTGGATTGAAGAAGCGAATGGAGGAATTGCAGGAAATCGTTGAACGATTGGAGAAGGCCACTGGTGTAGATGACGGCGCAGAGCGCCTCGCATCGACGATCAACATCATCTCTAATCGTATCAGTCGCTATGTTAAGGAACTGGAAGCAGAATTTTCTGAGTTCCCCTTCCGTTTTGATCTAAACCACTTGACCGTAGTGGCCGATCGACCGGAGCGGCCGGTGCCTATGAACAAAACCGGCGGCGGAGCCAATCATTTGGCCTATCATTTGGGAGCGTTGCTCGCGTTACATCACTTCACTTCGAACAACCACAAGCCCATGCCGGCTTTTCTCTTTTTGGATCAGCCTACGCAGGTCTATTTTCCATCCGAGCAGGTATACAAGTCAGCGGCTGGTTCGGTTGAGGAAACGGAACGGGATTCAGATTTGGAGAAGGTGAGAAAACTATTTGCTATGCTCTACGACTTCACAACCAAGGAGGCTCCGGGATTCCAGATAATCGTTACCGAGCATGCCAATCTCCGAGATCAATGGTTCCAAGATTCCATCGTCGAAACTCCATGGACTAAGCCGCCTGCGCTGGTCCCGTCCGAATGGCCTAATTTTTAAATGTCCTTCCAAACGCCATCGCCGATGCACTGGAGAACATTGAGTAGTTGGCCCAAAGCCGCCTCGAACTCGACCTCAACGACGGCGCAAAGGTCAACAATCTCAAACTCGGCGAATCCCTCTCGCATCAACCGTCCAGAGGTAAAAAAACTGATTGGTCATCCTAGACTGCCCCAATGACTAATCAGCAGCGCATTGAAGATTTCCTTCAACCCAAACCTAGCGGTTGGTGTGACAAATGCCTGTCCATTGAACTTACCATAACGCCGACCAATCAAGTGAACGGCATATGTGCTAAGTCCCAGCTGATTTGTCGGTCGGTTGGGGTCTGTGATGGTTGCGGCGAGAATCGACAGATTAACACATTTAGACCTGACTCAGATCCGATTTCGCCCCCGCCGCGAAAACCGAAACAGGCAAAGACTAAGGTGGAAAATTACCTGCGTGAGGAAGACATCAAGGAGAGGATCAATAGCACACTGGTCGAAGCACTCGGAATACCTGCGCAAGACTACTATTCTCAAATGGGGTTTTGTAATCTCCTCCTGCTGAAATCCGGCCTCGCTCGCATTCACGATATAATCACCCTGAAACTCACCCTGGCACTGGTGGAACGGATGGGGCAGCGATTCAATCTCGACGAAGCCGCGTTGGCCAAACTCAGGCAATCCGTGAGCGGGATCCATCCGAATGCCGCAGGATTTGATCTTGATATCAAAGACCCCAACCTCATCGGCGAAGTGAAGGGGAATATTCCGGTGAACAAAGGATCGACCTTTGGCGCAGACCAACTCAAGGGGCTGAGAAACGACGTGCTTCAAATGCTAGGCCATCCTGCTCGGGCCAATGAAAAGAACGAGCCATCTGAACGAGCTAAAATCAATCGTGCCGGGCGTGATAAAGCCATCAAAGTCCTCGGTCTTTACGACTCGCCTGAAGTGAGAGCAGCCACCGACAAGTGGCGAAAGAGCCTCATGGCCTCACCAGCGTGGAAGCCGCTGAGCGTCTTCTCGATTCAGGAACTACCAGAAACCGGCAATCTCTCGCCTGATATCGTTTACCTCATATATCTCACGCCGAAGCATGGGATAGATCCAATCACGTCTAGCCTCGCAACAAAGGAGAATGAATGAGCGTCTCCTCTGCCATCGACCCGACGGCGGGGCCTTCCAGTTTTGCTCTGCCACTACGGCATATCGCCTCCTGGCATGACATCCCTGAAATCACCGAACGTCCGCAGCCACGAGCAAGCGTGCCCGTGTTGCAACGCGGCCTCGTTTGGAACCCTGCGCAGATCGAATTACTTTGGGACTCGATTCTTCGAGGATTCCCAATCGGAGCGTTAGTTTTGAGCGCCAAAATATCGGGGCAAACCAAGGCCAATGAAGAGACAAGAACCGATATCACACATCATTTGCTAGATGGGCAACAACGATGCGATGCTATCGCGCTTGGTTATAAAGATCCGTTCGGCACCTTGCATGGACAATCTGAAAGCAAAGCCGGCACATCCATTCTTTGGCTTGATCTCGATCCCCTAAAAAATCAGTGGAGCACGCGGGAATTCGTCGTCCGCCTGACCACGCCCTCGCACCCGTGGGGTTATACGCGAAACGATGATGCCTTTCCGCTCGGCGCACAAATCATCCGGGAAGCTCTGAAACGTATCGGCCAAAATCCTGCGGCAGAAAATTACCGGCGGCCGACACCCGCCGAGCTTTGTCCTCAAGCTGCGAAAACACCAGTACCCTTGGCCTGGCTGCTCCTCAATGGGCAAGAGGCTGATTTTTGGGGCACTCTGCTCACGCACTTACCGGAGAAGGATGATTTGCCGTGGCACGGCAGCCTCCGCGATTTCCTTAAGGACCCAGAGAAAGAGCCGCAACGTACACGTATTTTGAATGCGGTCCGGCGAATCGAGCACACCAGAATCATTGGCCTATGTGCGCCAAATTTGGACTTGGATTCCCGGCAGGAGACTGAGAGTGCGCCCGAGCGCGCCAATATTTCCAGTATCGAGCACCTCTTTCAGCGGCTCAATCAGCAAGGCACTCCGCTCGACGGTGAGGAGCTGGCCTACTCTATGATCAAGGCCTACTGGCCGGAGCTCGCAAGTCCCATAGACACAATCGAGAAACCGATGCCTGCCACTCGGCTAATTTCACTTGGTATCCGCGCCGCATTGGCTGGAGAGAATCGCGAACACCTTCCCGCCGCCTTGGGAGTAAGCCAAATCCGCAAGTTGGCGGGCAAACAGGATGACCGGACATCGCTCGTATATAAATACATTAACAATGACCTGGCGCACGGGTGCAAACGGGTGAGCCAATGGCTGCGCTACGATGCAGAGCTAAACCCGAGTGGGCTCCTTCCGGTGCATATCGCCTGTATAGCCCATGACTCGCCGGACCTTTTCCTGCTGCTACTAACCTTCGCCCAACGCCCAGACACAGATTGGCAGATCCCAGAGTCAGAGCGAGCGCGTTGCATACAAGCCATGGCTACAGTCGTGCATTGGTTCGGTCGCGACAAACCGGCCATTGCCAACCGCCTTTTTGCGGCCTGCGGAGAGCACATCACCCACCAAAAGATCCAACTCGCTTTAGCCGGGGCGCTGCAAGCGGGCCACCTCCGCCCTGTCCACTCTCCGAAGACAGTCGAGGCCTTTTTCCATGAAATGCCTCAGACCGTCCTTCTGAATTGGAACTGGGGGACCATAGGACATGGCGACAAGTCTGACGAAGAGCGTAAGAAAATCTGGGATCGCTGGGGCGAGTTTCTCTGGTTCAGAGACAAGAAAGAGCTGCTCGTGTATGCCCAACGCGATTTTCTCCATCGGCGATTTCCCGAATACGATCCGGCCCGGAAAGATTTTTGGAAGGGCCACAACCGTCCGTGGGATTACGACCACATCCTGGCCAATACCTACGTTCACGGTAAGCAGGGTGATTATAAAAGCGCTTGTGCGGAATGGGTGAACACCATTGGAAATTTCCGAGCTTGGCCGATGGAGGACAATCGTTCGGATCAAGAGGAGACCGCGCAGAAGAAAGTACCGGAGACCGATGCGACATCGAAAACAAACTCGCGAAGAGACAGTTTTCTCGAAAACGATAACCTCGCTGCATTCTCTCAGGGGCACGAGACAAGGAAGAAACCGGAACTCGCGGCGGCTTTCATCGCAGCCTGCCGCGATCGAATGCTCAGAATCTATCGGACTTGGTATGAATCGGTCGGAGTTGCAGATTTGATCACCCCAGATCAAAAACCTACTCGTGCCATTGAATCACACCCAACCTCACTGATCGCTTCGGCGACGCCTTAAATTCGATTCCCGCATGAAGCGCATCCACGAAAGCCTCAAACTCGTTCTCCAGCGCCACCGGCTCGTTTTCTGGTATGACGCGACCCGCGAATGGGAGAAAGCCTACGAAGCCTTCGTTGCCGACGGAGTGCGTAAAATCACAGTCGCGGGCACGGAGTTTGGCGCCAAAGTTGCCATCCATCGTGCACCCGAGGAACGGTTCCTCGTCTATCTACCCAGCGCCCGCCCCCTCGATGCGGACAACTGGCTGCTCGATCTCTTGCTCCAGGGTCATGAGTACAAAGCCGATCGCGCTTCACTCGCATTGCAGGATGTCGGTCTTCCCTACGAACTGCGGCCCGTGATCGAGGCGCATGTGAGCTTTTTCGATTCGCCCAAACGAATTGAGACGTTGCGCGGATTGCTCGTGTCAAACGAGGAGCCTGCCTCCCTTCGGCGAAAGCTCATGGCGGTAGCGGCTGGTTCAACTTTGCCCGAGATTGATGCCGTGTTGCTGGCCTTCCTCGCCCGCACTCAAGAAGCTCAAGGCAACGACCTGGTCGATATGGTACAAGGAACATTTGGCGGTTTTGGCTTGACCGTTCCGTTTTGGCGAGAGGTAAACCTCGCTTTCAGCTACGAAAGTGAAACGCCGTCACTGAAGGACTTTTCGCGGTCGCTCTTTCGGGCCGCCAACCCACTCGACCACGGGATAAAGCTGAGCGCACACGCGCAGGTGTTTCTCCAACACTGGAAAGACAGCCAGGCATTTAGTCCCGCCTATCGTCGTTGGGCCGCGCTGATGGAAAGCGAACTCAACCTTGACCATCAGCTGGACGCCCTGGATGACATGCGGCTGCTCGGCAATTGTGATGCCTTTCCTCTGATGGAACGCTACGTTTTGCATCGGCTTTGCGGAGCGTTTGAGACCGACAGCCTGTCCAGCACCGAGCTACTGGCCCGCATCCAACAACGAAAGAGCTCTTTTTGGTACAGCGATCACCGTCACGGTTACGCCGCGCTGGAGCAGGCCATCGACCTTAAGCAACGGCTCGCTGGTGCTGAGTTAAGAATCGAGTCAATCGACGTCGGTATTCAGCGGTACACGACAACGTGGCATCGCATCGATACGGCCTATCGCAAGTTTCACTTCCATGCGCGCAGCTACGGTCAGATCGGGCTTTTGGGCCGAATTGCCGAACGAGTTGAAAAGACCTATCTGGCTAACTTCTTGCTACCGCTAGCAGATCGCTGGGGCGACCAAGTTGCAAAGCTGCCAGCGTGGCCAGGAGAGGTTTCGGTGGCGAAGCAGGTGGATTTCTACGACCGCTACGTGAAGCCATTTGTCGAGAAGGGACAAAAGGTCTGCGTTATTATTTCTGACGCACTTCGATACGAGATCGGTGTGGAACTGATGGAGCGTCTGCTTGCCGAAAACCGGTGGAAAGCGGAAATCGAGCCCCTGTTAGGCGTATTGCCAAGTTATACCCAGCTCGGCATGGCCGCACTTCTACCTGGATCGGTTCGGTCGATAAATCTCGATACCCGCACGGTGACAATCGACGGCAAGTCTTCCGCTGGCACTGAAGCCAGAAATGAAATTCTCGCGGCCGCAGTTTCATCACCGGCGGGTGCGTTGAAGGCAGAGGATTTCATGGAGATGAATACCGGGACCGAAGCTCGCGCCGTGATCCGTGATCACCAAGTCATCTACATCTACCACAATGTCATTGATGACACCGGGGACAAACTCGCCACCGAAGCACAGACCACCGAGGCGATCGAAGAGGCACTCGATGGTCTGCTAAAGCTGATAAAAAAAGCAGTGAATGCTAACGCCAGCCAGATACTGCTCACCGCCGACCACGGGTTTCTATTTCAACAAACTGATGTTTCAGAGACGGACGACTTACCGCTTCCTTCGGCCGAGTGGCTCTTCCCCCACCGGCGTTTCGCACTCGGACGCAACCTCAGGTCTTCAACGGGGGTAAAGACTTTCACCGCCGAGGCGCTCGGTCTGACCGGCGACTTTGTCGCGGCCTTCCCGCTGGCACTCGGACGATTTCCACTAAAAGGATCTGGCAAACGATTCGTCCACGGAGGCTTCAGCCTACAGGAAGTGCTGGTGCCGGTTCTGCGTATCCATAAAACCCGTACAGACGACACTGAACGCGTCGAAATCGACCTGCTCCGAGCTCCAACCAAGATCACGACGGGACGCGTGTCGCTCACGCTTTACCAAGACCGACCGACAGCGACTAAGGTGCTCGGCCGTAACCTACGTGTGGGTATCTTCACAGTGGATGGAGTAGCCATCTCGGAACTCAAAACACTCGCGTTTGACTCAACTGAGGCAGAGGCGCGCCAGCGTGAAACCGTGATCGATTTGGCGCTCTCCCGTGCGGCCGATCCTTTCAACGGGAAAGAAGTCGAGATCCGCATTGAGGAAGTGACCGCCGGCAACCAGAATGCCCTGCCCTATAAATACCACCGCCTGAAATTGCAGAAACCATTCGCAACCGACTTCGATGAGCTCTGACCCAATGCTGCCTCCCGTTCCGCCCGAACCTGCATCTGCGGAAGAGACAACGCCCCCACCCCCACCGGTCAATCTCGGCCCCTTGGATCGGAAGATTGTCGACGCCTTCCCCGGCTTGGTTGTCCGCAAAGACATCACCAAGGGCCTGAAACAAAATGCGGTCGTGCCCACGTACGTTCTCGAATATCTGCTGGGCCAGCACTGCGCCACGGACGATGAGGCAACCATCCGCACGGGCCTGGAGTCGGTAAAACGGATTCTCGCCAAGCACTACGTTCATCGCAACGAAGCGGAATTGACGAAGTCGATCATCAAGGAACGCAGTCGGCACAAAGTCATCGACAAGGTGACGGTGGAGCTGAACGACAAGATCGGTATTTATGAGGCGGAGTTTACCAATCTTGGCCTGCGCAAAGTACCCACGCCCGACGATTTCGTCCGCCGCCATCCTAAACTATTGGTAGGTGGAATCTGGTGTATCACGGAAATCACTTACGAGGTGAACGAGGATGGCAAGGCCAGCCCTTGGCACATCGATAGCCTCAAGCCGATTCAGGTTTCGAAAGTCGACTACGAGGAATACCTGAAAGCTCGGGCCAAATTTAGCACAGACGAATGGATCGACACGCTCGTACAGAGCCTCGGCTTCAATCCCGAAATGCTGACTCGCCGGGCAAAGCTACTTCAGCTGTTGCGCTTCGTGCCGTTCTGCGAACGTAACTACAACCTGCTTGAGCTCGGTCCGAAGGGTACCGGCAAATCTCACGTTTATGCGGAATTTTCTCCACATGGCATGTTAATCTCGGGGTCGGAAGTCACCGCGCCAAAACTTTTTGTCAGCAATTCATCGGGCAAGATCGGCCTCGTCGGCTTCTGGGATTGCGTGTGCTTCGATGAGTTCGCCGGAAAGGACAAGAAAGTCGACAAGGCCCTTGTCGACATCATGAAAAACTACATGGCCAACCGGTCATTTTCACGCGGCATCGAGCAGCTCACTGCGGAGGCCTCGATGGTTTTCATGGGCAACACCAAGAAGTCGGTCGCGTACATGTTGAAGCACTCACACTTCTTCGAGCAGCTGCCGGACAAATATATCGATTCCGCGTTTCTCGATCGTCTGCATGCGTTCAGCCCTGGCTGGGAAGTCGCGCCGATCCGCAACGATCTTTTCACGAACGGCTATGGCTTCATCGTCGATTACTTCGCCGAAATTCTGAAACACCAGCGTACAGAAGATTTCACCAGTGCTTACAAGACGGGTTTTGAAATTACGTCTGAAATCTCCACTCGTGATCAGACCGGCCTTGAGAAGACATTTTCCGGGATGATGAAGATTCTGCATCCTCACGGTGGTGCCACGGCTGACGAGATCGAAGAACTGCTTTCGTTTTCGATGGAATGCAGACGACGCGTGCGGGAGCACTTGCTGCGCATCGACGACACCTTCAAGCCACACGACTTCATCTATCGCAGGAAGGATAGTGGCGCGACGAAGACCGTGCTCACGCCCGAGGAAATTCAATATCCGGCCTTCGCAGGAGCCCATCGCCCCCAACTCGATGGAGAGACAAATGAACCGCTCGCCGAAACCATCGCCAGCGCCACGGCCAACGAACCAATCAGTAAAATTGTGGCCCCTGCCGCCGTCATACCCAAAATTGTAGCTACTGTTGGTGCACAGCCTGGGCATATCGTGATTCCGGAGAACACGAAGGGATGGAGCTATCGCCGGATATTCGCGAAACACCTAGAGGGCGCGCACAAAATCACCGTACGCGATCCCTTCGTTCGTGCATTCTTTCAAGCCCGCAATTTCATGGAGTTTCTCCAGGTCGTGCATGACGTGGTACCCGAAGGCGACGAGGTGGAGGTGCATTTGATCACCCAGTCCGACATGGACACATGCGTGAAGCAGGAAGAAAACCTAAACCAATTGGTGCAGAGTTTTACCGGCTCCCGTGTCGCATTCTCGTGGGAGTTAGACCACAGCCCCAACTTCCACGCGAGAAGCATTACAACAGACAGCGGCTGGAAAATCATGATCGACCGTGGTCTCGATATATTTCAACGCTTCGAGACCGGCGCTTTTTCTCTGGAGCAAGCAATGCAGGAAGCGCGGCTTACACGCGGCGCCGAAGTGACGTACGTTAAGCTTTGATAACGTGAAGGCGCCGCGCCAATGACACGTGAGCAATTCCGGGCAATCTATCCCCAACTAATTGACTGGATCGAACAAACGCTAGTTGATTACTCGACCAAGACCCAGTCAGTGGTGTCGCTCCGGTTTCGACGACTGCCGCAATACTTCAGCAAAGAGTTCCTTGCGTCGGCAAAGGTTGTGCCGGTCGAAAATGTACCAATGCCGCCGCTCTCCAAATTCGGCGCAACGGATTTCGACGCATTTGAACAAATGGAGGCGGCCGGTATCACCTACCTCGATACCTTTTTCGTCAACCAACTTTACGCAACCGACGAGTCCCTGCATTTCCACGAGCTGGTTCACGTGGTGCAATGGAGCCTGCTCGGCCCCGAACGATTCCTCGCCGCCTATGCCGATGGATTGGAGCACTTCGGCTACCGCAACAGCCCGCTAGAAACAATGGCCTACGACGCACAGGCTTGGTTTGAAGATAATCCGGCCCCGTTCAATGCCGAACAGTCCGTTCAAAATCAATTACAACACCTAAATCTGATCTGAACCATATATGCACTGTAGACGTTACTTCACCGCCCTCGTCGTTATAGCCGTCGGCTACCTTAGCCAGATCGCACAGGCCGATGTTCCTGAACTTGCGAAAATCAAGGCCGCAGCGGAGGCCGGCAATCCAGAAGCCCAATACGTCTTCGCAAAATCTTTTGGCGCCGGAGGCTCGGATTGGAAACGATGGATGGGTGCGGCGGCCGCACAGGGATATGGCCCCGCCGAAGACGATCTGGCCTGGACCTCAAATTGGGCAATTTTCGCAACGTCACATTCAGATCCAAAGACAAAAGCATATGTCGTCAAAAATAACGGTGCACAAATGCGCCAAGCATTGATCCTCGCCAGTAGTGCAGCCGATAAGGGGTTTCATCACTCTAGGCTGCTCCTGGCCTACGCGTATAAAGAGGGATACATGGTGACCGTCGATCGAGTGGAAGCGTACAAATGGGTACTGCTCGCAGGCGGCGACGAACTCCTTGCGGGCATATCAACCAGTTCGGTCAAAAACGAACTCGTCAAGTCGATGTCGATGACCGAAGTGAAGGAAGGCGAAGCTCGCGCAGAAAACTATCGCCCAGGTGAAACTGCGATTCTGATCCGAAATGCCATGATCGTTCCCAGACTGAAACTCGCCGGAATTGCATCCAGCGGCGGCGAACGCGTAGCGATTCTCAATGGAACGAAGATTTCCTCCGGCCAGAACGCACAATTAAGAATCGATGGCCTGACGGTGGAGATACACT
Organism: Verrucomicrobiota bacterium; assembly: GCA_043743635.1. Classification (GTDB taxonomy): domain Bacteria; phylum Verrucomicrobiota; class Verrucomicrobiia; order Opitutales; family Opitutaceae; genus JADKHC01. Next base: position 28,699 of record JAYTWC010000571.1, read on the forward strand.
GCGTCAGCATCGATGACAAGGAGGCCACCGTCACGCTCCCACCTGACGATACGCCAATCACGCTTCGAACTGGCAGCATGCGAGGCATCTCTCAATAACTTTCAGCCACTCCTAAAATGCCTCCCATCCTCATTTTCGTCATCATAATCGCTTTTGTACTCGTGGCCGTTGTTGCCGTGCTGAAGGCAAAACTCGGCTCGACCGACGACAACAAGGGCGACGGCAGCGCCTATGAATTGAGAGGCCCGATCCTGACACCGGCGGAACGTTCGTTCATCGGTGTATTGGAAAACTCACTACCTGACGGCATCAGCTTGTTGGCCAAAGTGCGTCTCGGCGACATCTTCAAACCCCGCAGAGGCCTCTCTCCTGCCCTCCGCACTCGCGCCGGCAATAAGATCAACCAAAAGCACGTGGACTTTTTGCTCGTACGCACGACCGACGTCACGCCGGTAGCAGGAATCGAACTTGATGATCGCTCGCACGAACGAGCCGACAGAAAACAACGCGACACCTTCGTCGATGAAGTCTTCCGCGCCTGCAATCTACCGCTCCTCCACGTCCCCGCGAAAGCCACATATAGCGTCACCGAACTACGCAGCCAGATCGCTGGAGTGATTCACCGCCAATAATTCGCTTAGCCGTTTCCCAACCCTCGCGCATTTATCGTGAGCGGGCAAGACGGCAGCACGACACACGCCCGTGAAATCACATTCCCTCAACCCCAGACTTGACCAATCAAGTCGCAGCCACCTCCCTCGCCATAACCATCCACTTTCGCCAATAGTGTTCCATCTTTTACCCAAGTCGCCCCGGACTCAGGCACAGTTCCGCCTCGCCTGCCCGACGCATATTGCTGCCACCCATAACGCTGGGTTCTAAAAACCATACGGAAGCGGAAACATTGTTACTATATTTTCGGATTCTAGTCGGTCATCTATTGTCCGACCAATGGAGGTATTCTTAGGGCGTTTCAAAACCCACCCACCATCGTCCTCCTTCCATGAACCGAACGCCCACCGCCGCCAAAATCACATCGGGTCGCATTGTCGATATCTATGATCGGTGCGGAAATTACCTGCACCGCGTCAATGTCAGCCCACGTCAGGCAATCGCTGCCGTGGTCACACCGGATACGCTCACCGTCAGCCTCGTTGATGGACACGTGCAGGTGTTTGCACTGAGCAAAAATACTTCGCCCGTACTGCGCTACACTCGGTGAAAACGGCACGCTCAGGCAGCATCGTGAGTGTTCATGCTTGGCGGTGGTTCCTGTCCCAGCTAGGCTCGCTCCACCTCCAGATGCCCCCCATCGCCAAGCTTTCACGCCCTCCGCTGGCCCGGATGCTCAAGATCGACGAATTGCTCCAGTCGGGAAAATATCCCAACTGCTCCTCCGTCGCCAAACTGCTGGAAATCTCCGTCAAAACCGCGCAGCGCGACATTGAGTTCATGCGCGACCAGATGAACCGACCGATCGAATACGACCAGCCCCATCGCGGTTATTATTACACAGAGAAAGTTTCGGGTTTCCCCACCGTTCAAGTGAGCGAGGGCGAAGTGCTGGCGCTCCTCGTCGCCGGCAAGGTCTTGGAGCAATACCAAGGCACACCCTATGAAAAACAGCTCACCGCCGCCTTCGAGAAACTGACCGGCGCACTCGATCAGACGATCAGTTTCACGCCCGGCGCAGGACTGGCAGCCGTGTCGTTTGGTAGTGTCGGCCAGGCCGAGATGGATCTCACGACTTATGACGCGTTAAGCAAAGCCGTACTCGGCCGACACGAGATCGAGTTCGACTATCGGAAGCCCGGTTCCAAAAAGCCCGAGCGCCGCCGCGTGCAGCCGTACCACCTAGCCTACCGCGACAACCTCTGCTACGTCATCGGCCAGGATGTCACCAAAAAAGCACTACGCCAGTTCGCCCTGCCGCGCATGAGCAACGTGAGCCTGCGCAAGGAAACCTTCACGGTACCGGCGGATTTTTCAGCCGAGGAGTATTTCAAAGGCGCGTTCGGCGCTCAAGGCGGCACCGGCGATTATCACGTGCGCATCCGCTTCGACGCCCAAGCCGCGTTCTATATTAAGGAACGTCGGTGGCATCCGACTCAGAAAATAAAAGAACTGCGCGGAGGCGCGATCGAACTATCCCTCCACCTCAGCGATCTCGAAGAAGTCGAACGCTGGATACTGAGCTGGGGAGTGCATGCAGAGGTGATCGACCCCGCCGAATTTTCTGCGCAGATACTAAAAACTGTACATCAACTATATCTAAAATTATCACAGTCTCCATGAAATCACTGCCCATCGATAAGAAAGCAAAGTCGCAATGGGAACGAGCACAACATGCATACGATCATTATAGACTTTACGTGACCAATAAAAATGGCAATGCGCCCTTTGCCTTATCATTTATCGACTTTATTTACGTAAAGAATTTCAAAGGCGGTTCTGCCACAATAGCTGAGCCACGTGAATCTTTTGATAAGAAGAAGATTGTTTATGAAAAAAAATTAGAGGCGTTCGCTTCTTTCACAAAAAAGAAATGGGCTGCAATGAATGATTCCGAGCATAAATCCTTGAGCGAGCAGATAGTTTCCTTTGCAGCTATTCCAAGCCATGATGAATCACATATATCTGGTTTCGGTGAGTCATTTTCATCGGCATTGCTGCATTTTCATTTTCCTAATCATGCTCCTATTCTTGATAAGCGAGCCCTCAATGGAGCAAGAATCGATGGAATGATAGTAGATGCATATAAAAACGTCAAAAATATGCTTAGCCTATACCCTCGTTTATTAGACTTTTTTTATGAACGCTTGAAAGAAAACAAAGAAAGTACTGTGCGGGTAATTGATCAGGAATTATTTATTCAACCCCTTAGGGCACCTCTTAAATAAGTATATTGTATTTGCACACTCAGTACCCCAACTCCATCCTCGCCATCATTTCCTCCGACAGGCCTGCCGCTTTCATCACAGCGATGCAGGCCTTTATATTGTAGGCGACACGGATGAAGGTCGCGCTGAATTTGTCAGTATCATAAATCATATATTGTGCTCGCGGGTCCGGTTGGTGAATCGGTGTGCGCGGGTTTCCGACGCTCCCTGGATTTAGCGCGTAACGGAAGTTCGGTCCCAGCCTGAACGTGCAGGTTTTCGGTTGTGCAGGGATAAACCGATCTCCGCCTTCCTGCCAGAAACCAGCCGCGTGCGTGTGCCCGTAAAAGGCGGTACGCGTGGGTTGCCTCCGAAACGAAGCCGCCGCCTCATTCGGCGTGTCGAGATAGCCCCACTTCTCCGGCTGATGAAAACTGCCATGCGTACACGCCACGCCCCATGCCTGAGCGGTGTAGGGCAGTTGACGCAGCCAATCCCTCGAATCCTTCGTCGATCGGCGCTTCGTGCAGTCCATTCCCGAAATCGCCGTCGGCGCAGTTTCCTCAGGAGGCATGGCAACGGGCTGCAACGCCCAAACATCATGGTTGCCTTTGACGGTGACCGCCCCAATCGACCGAACCAGTTGAACACATTCCTCCGGCTGCGCGCCGTAGCCCACGATATCACCGAGGCAGAAGAAGCCGTCCGCACCGCGTCGCCGGGCGTCTTTCAACACGGCTTCGAATGCGTGGAGATTCGCGTGAATGTCGGAGAGCACGGCGATCTTCATAATATTACGGGATGATTGCTGAAGCATCCTCTCAGGCTTCCTCCGCAGAATCGTGCTCCGTCAGCTCTTGGTAAAAGGGCGAACTGTGCAGGTTGCGGTTCCAGACCAGAAGCAGTCCGCGCTCAGCGCAGACATCCGAGAAGCGACGGGCCTCGGCGGCGGGCACGCAAAAATCGCAACACGACAATCCACGGAGTGATGGCATTTCCAGGACAAACCATGGAAGCGCCTGAAGCGGGTTGCCGTCCGCATGGAGAAAGCGCAGGTGGCCCAGGTTGATGAGCCCGCCGGGAAGTTCGCGCAACAGATTGTTATCCACGCGCAATTCGCGTAACTGGCGCAAACCGCCAAACGAACCATGGAGCTTACTCAGACGATTATTTGAGAGCGTGAGGTGAGTAAGCCGACGGCACAGGCCGAGGCTCGATGGAATCGCAGGCAGCTCATTGCCCAACGTGAGATGGCGCAGTTGAGTGAGGCGGCCGATACTGAACGGTACGGATTCTAGGTTCCCACCAGCGACGATGAGTGTCTTGAGCTGCGCCAACTCTCCGATGCGTTCGGAAATATTCCGCACCTGAGTAAAACTGAACTCCAGCATTTCCAATTGCTGAAGCGCGTCGATGGCATCCGGGATTTTTCCGATCCGGTTGCCCATGAAATAGACCTTTCTCAATTCAGTGCAGGAAAAGATCTCGTTCGGTATCTGTTGAAACCGGTTCATATTCGCGTCCAGCGAGGTAATGCCTGTTGTGCGCGGCAGAGCGAAAGGCCACTGCTCAAGATCGCGACAAGCAACATCGAGTCGTCCTTTTTCCGAATCGAAACAGTGGTCGAAATCGAGAGGCGCATTGCCCAGTGGTGATTCGTTTTCATTTTGCATGAAATCACCCTATCAAACGGCATCGGACATTCGCTGTCCGAGTGAACATGTTGCTCACGTTTTCATGGTCTGTGACGGTTACTCACGAGTTAGCCCACAAACCGCCACCAGAGCATCCGCTCACCGAGACAGGCGTTGATCCATTTCTCGAAATTGATCCCGGGAGGGAATATCTTGGCGATCTGTTTAATATGCTCTAACGGAATCTCGACATTACGCGGCCCTTTGATGTCGAGGATTTGCTTCTCTTCATCACCCATCGGACCGTTAAAAATCGCGAGCGTAGCCCGTACGGGCGCCATGACCCGGTAGAATGCAATCCGCCCACCCATGGCCGCACGGACGCATTTAATTGCACCAAGACAATTCAACATTTCATCGCCTTCCATCATCAATTTCTCCGGTGTGGCTATATACTCGATTTTGTCCGTACCTGGCACAGGCGCTGGCGGAAATACCAACTCTTTCAAATAGGGGCGCAGCCATTCCATAGGAGCCCGTGACGGCTTGCACCATTGAAGCGTTTTCGCGGTCTCAATATCGATAAATTTGGCATCTAGAAATTCGTTTATTTTCCAAAGGTGCCCGTGAAGCATTCTATTCATAACTCTCTTTGACTGCTTCAAACAACGAGGATCAAACCACTGCGCGGTCATGGGGTGAGTCAGGAAGATGATCAACGTGGCCAGTTCTCCTCCCGCCCGCTTCAAAATCGGGCCAAGAACCGGATCGCTCAGAAAAGTGAGGATGCGCTTGATCGCCATACCTGCACAAGATGTTCTGGCTGGCTTCAAAAGCCGCTCCAGCGCGTTGAGTGTGGATTGCTCCGGCGAAAAACCTAACCAGCCAAGAATATCGCGCCTTCGTCTGCCAATCTGCTGGCGCACCTCCGGCCAGTTTTTGCAGCGAACCCCAGGAAACTCCCAGTGCCGGGCAAGCGCGGTGGCGAGCAAGGGATTATGCTCAACCAAATCCATCGCGGCGGGTGCCTGTACAAACAATTCCACTGCGGAGAAAAAATCGCATTCAAGACGACCTGCGCATCGGAGAAGCGAAACAGGCAACATCGCCAACAGCTGCCGCCAGTGATGGCATCCATAGGCAAACCTGCGCTCGGGGTTTTCCATGACCCAGGCCATGCAAACCTGCCCAGTGCTTCGCTCGTAGAACGCATTCCCGTGAGGGATAAAAATGATACCGTTCCGAAACACGTATGAATCACCCCAAAAACCAGCAACCAGGAGGTCTCGGAAAGCGCAGCGTATCGACTGCCAGTCGTTTTTCGCCTGACGGCGCTCGGCAATCACTTCCGGCCAGACACGAAAGCGAAACAGCTCCTCGTCGTCGCTGTAATAGAGCCAGCCGTCACGAAAACCAAAACGAGGATGCGCTACCGCATGAGTGACATTTTTCAGCATACCCCCATGGTATTACTAGGCCTCGGACAACTGTTGTCCGAGTGAATGCAGTATTCTCCTCCCCATGAAAAAGCCTTCGCCCTACCTCACCAAGTCCGACTTCAAGGCCTGTTTGGATTGCCGAACTAAGCTGTACTACCGCAAATACCGGTACGCCAGTTCGCTCGATGATGACGACTACATGCGTTTCCTCGCTGACGGTGGCTTCATGGTCGAAACAGTCGCAAAGGCTAAATATCCGTCGGGTGTCGATCTCGCCGACGAACGCGATCCACAAAAGGCATTTGCCGAGACAAAGCGGCGCATTGAAGCTGGCGATTGCGTGCTGTTCGAGGCTGCCGCGATTGCTGGAAAATACTATGTGCGGACAGATATATTAAAACGAGAAGGTCGTGTGCTACACCTGATCGAGGTGAAGTCATCGTCGCTCGGCGAAGAAGAGGAGGACGTGATGTCACCGTTTCTCACTAAGAAAGGCGAAGTCGCCAGTAAATGGTATCCGTACCTGACGGATGTGTCCTTTCAAACCCATGTTCTGCGGCTAGCGTTTCCGGAATTTGAAGTGCGTCCGCAACTTTGCGTCATCGACAAAACCCAGCGCGTAACCGCAGCCGAAACCTTGGCTCACTTCAGCCTGCAACGTGATGCCGGCAACCCCAAGTCACGACCCGAGGTCAGCTATTCTGGCGATTTGAAAGATTTATTGGAGGCCAAGGTCGTCTGCTTCCATCCAGTTGAACACGAGGTGAGCTTACTGATGCCCGAGGTAACAGCCCGAGCCGAGGAATTGGCTGAATTGATCGCGCCCGATGGCACAACGACACGCGCCAAAGAAGATATTGCCGACAAATACCGGACATGCCGCGCATGCGAATATCGTCTTCACGACGATCCAAAAGACGGATTTCACGAATGCTGGCATCAACTGGCTGACGCCAAACCCCACATACTCGAACTCTATCAGATTGGACGGATCGGTGGCGCCAAAGTGATCGATCCGGTCCCAGCGTTGCTGAAAAGAGGTAAGGCCTCACTCCTAGATCTGGAAGCGTTCGAGTTAGGCAAGGAAGGGAACTTGCAACAGCGCCGACTGCTCCAGTGGCAGCATTCCAAAGATGGCGGCTCCGAGCATCTGCCGACCGAACTGATCGCTGAGCTAAAATCCCACGAGACAAACCCAGGATGGCCGCTCCACTTCATGGATTTTGAAGCCTGCAACATCGCACTTCCTCATCACGCCGGTTTGAAGCCGTACGAGCGGGTTGCCTTCCAATGGAGTGTTCACACCGTCAACCGCGATGGCTCGCTAGCTCATGCCGAATGGTTAAACACAAAGAAGGATTTCCCGAATTTCGCCTTTGCGCAAACGCTCCGTGCGCAGATTAAAGACTCTGGCACGGTGTACGTGTGGTCGCCTTACGAAAAATCCACGCTCAGCCGTGTGTTGATCCAGATCGGCGAGTGGATTCACCGTGATTGCGAAGAGGCGGTGCGCGTTTCCGGCCTGCCCACACGAGCTGCACTGATGGACCTCGCCCAGTGGATTGACCAACTGCTCGGGCCAGAGGACGTCGACGGGAAACGGAACCACTCAACGCGAATTCGTGATCTGCACGACTTAGCCCGCAGTTACTATTTCCATCCACGGATGGCCGGCCGTACATCCATCAAGGTGGTATTGCCCGCCATCTGGGAGTCCGATGCCGCGATCAGAAATCACCCGTGGTTTAAGAAATACCTAAAACTCGATCTCAATGGTAAACCACTCGACCCCTACAAGACGCTGCCGCCGTTGCCAGTCGAAGATGGAGAAGACGACGTCGTCCGTGAAGGCTCTGGCGCGGTTCGCGTTTATCAGGATCTAATTTTCACCGACACATCCGAACGCGACACCGAGAGTCGGCGCAGGCTTCTGCTTCAATACTGCGAACTGGATACCGCGGCCATGGTCATGATCTGGATGCATTGGAAAGCAGGAAAATAGACCCATGCACAGACAAAGAGAGCTCAGAGCGCCTGATCAAAAAACTGTGCCCGCCAGAATCGCTGTCCTGTCGGACATTCATTCCAATCTGGACGCACTCAAAGCCGTGCTCCGGGACGCACGTCAGCGCGGAGTGGAAGCGTATCTCTGCTTGGGCGATATTGTGGGGTTCGGCCCAAAGCCAGAGGCATGCGTCCGGCTTATTCGTGCCACCGGCATGCCCACGATCCTTGGCAACCATGACGAATGGGCGGTGTCGGCTGTTGGCAGGCAGGCAACGCCTTCGGCTGGGGCGGATTTCAAGGGTTTCAAAGACCCACTCTCGCCGCTCCACGCCGCATCCCGCGAATGGCTGCGCACCCGGCCTCATCTTTTCGAGTCATGGGGGATGTCAGCGGCGCACAGTTCTTTCGCTTGTCCCGAAAAATGGAATTACCTCATCACACGCCAAGCGGCCATCGACTCCTTCCTTCAACAACCGACTGATATCGCCTTTTTCGGCCATACTCACACCCAGGGTTTTTGGGATGAGTCCAGTTCTTCATTCACCGCGCCCACCGATTCGACTGAGTTCGCCCTGTGTCCCAATCGGCGTTACGCAATCAATCCCGGCAGTGTCGGCAACCCCCTTGATGATTCAGCGTTAGAGGCCTGTT
>JAYTWC010000572.1:0-2498 GCA_043743635.1 Verrucomicrobiota bacterium
ACAACGTGCTCGACTTCGGCACGGTGAGGCAGGGTGGGCGCGGGCGTCATAGGCTCAGTTTGTCAGAAAGGTTGAGTAACGGCTTGCCAGAATTTGTTGGAAGCTGTGCGTTTTATGACGCAAGTCAATCATATAACCGGAGGCGTCTTTTGCTATGTGTTTTCAATAAAAAACGCGCACCGAATCGGTACGCGTTGAAAGGGCGTGAGGCGTTTATGTATTGCGAGTCGCGGCGTTAATAGGCGTCCGAGGGCCGAAGGAAAATGATGAACTGAGCCTTGTCTTTAAAGGGGCCGACCCACTGGGAACCGGGCTTTCCTTTTTTCACAATGATGAAGGTGGGTGTGGCATGGACGCTGTACGCGTCATGAACCTCTTGATTTTCTGGGTTGCTGGTGTCGATGCGAACCAAGGTAAACTTCTTCGGATATTCGGCGACGACTTGATTAACAATCGGGTCCATGCGTCTGCAGGAATCATCGCTAGGTTGCCAAAAATAGAGGATTACTTTTTCCTCGGTGCTCTCTAGAACCTTGGCCAAACGAGCTGGTGTGACGGCGCTTTCGCTCGGTGTGTAGAAACGTTGTCCTCGACTTAGAAAAATCGCGACGACGGCAATGAGGATTACGACAAGATAGCGGTTCATGATGCGATGGCGTTCACGTGGTGGCGCGAAGTCCTAGTACCAAGGTGCTTGAAAATGTCCATCCTGGAACGCTTGGCAACCAAGAGGAGGAGGCGTGCGATGTTTTACTTTTTCTGAACGCAACGACAGATCTGGCCGGATCTGTTTCTTGTACTTGGGTCGAGATCTGTGGCCCTGCGGTGTTGGTTGACGACCGCAGGGAGGGGCGGACGATCTAACTTTACACCTTTGGTAGGTGTTGGAGCGCTTCGGCGATTTTTTCTTCGGGATGTTCGTAATCCTCAAGGTTACCTGAGAGGTGGGCGTCGTAAGCGGACATATCGAAGTGGCCATGGCCGCTGTAACACATGACGATGCATTTGCCGTCGTTCTTTTTCGCTTCGGCGATCGTGGCGGCGATGGCATGTGACGTCTCGGGCGCGGGCACGAAACCTTCGGTGCGGGCAAATTGTAGTGCTGCGGCAAATACAGTATTTTGCGTGATCGCAACCGACTCGATGAGCTTGAGATCAGCGAGGTGGGCGACAATTGGCGCAGTACCGTGGTAGCGGAGGCCGCCTGCGTGAATGCCCTCGGGCACGAACGTGTGGCCGAGCGTGAACATCTTGACGAGCGGGGTGAGTTTGCCGGTGTCGCCGAAGTCGTAGGCGTAAACGCCCTTGGTGAGCGACGGGCAGGCGGAAGGTTCTACGGCGACGATGCGCAGATTTTTGTTGGTTGAGAGCTTCTCGGGCAGGAAGGGCAGAGCGAAGCCGCCGAAATTACTGCCTCCGCCAACACAGCCGATCAGGGTGTCAGGTTTCTCGCCGGCGATTTCGAGCTGCTTTTTGGTTTCGAGACCGATGATGCTTTGGTGGAGGATGACGTGGTTGAGCACGCTGCCGAGGGTGTACTTCGTGTTGGGGTGCGTGACGGCGTCTTCGACAGCTTCGGAGATGGCCATGCCGAGGCTGCCGGGCGTATTCGGATCGGCGGCGAGCATGGCGCGGCCGGCGTTGGTTCTGTCGGAAGGTGAGGCAAAGACTTCGCCGCCCCAGATGTGCATGAGCGAACGGCGGTAGGGCTTTTGGTGGTAGCTCGATTTCACCATGTAGATGATGCATTCGAGGTCGAAGAGCTGGCAGGCAAAGGACATCGACGAACCCCACTGACCAGCGCCAGTTTCGGTCGTGATGCGTGTCACGCCTTCCTTCTTGTTGTAGTAGGCTTGGGCGAGGGCGGTATTCAGTTTGTGGCTACCGGCGGGGCTGATGCTTTCGTTTTTGAAATAAATACGGCAGTTAGTTTTGAGCGCTTTTTCGAGGCGGACGGCCCGGACGAGCGGGGTGGGGCGCCAGATTTTGTAGTGCTCACGGACTTCGGCCGGGATTTCGATCCATTTTTCGCTGCTCATTTCCTGCTCGATGAGCGCTTTGGGGAAGATCGGTGCGAGATCTTCGGGGGCGAGAGGTTTGCCGGTACCGGGATGGAGTGGAGGAGGCAGCGGCGTGGGCAGGTCGGCAAGGACGTTGTACCAAGCCTTGGGAATTTCGCTGTGGGGGAGGGTAACGATTTCAGTGGGCATGGGGCCGTTTGTTAAGGAAAACCCGTCGTGGAGGCCAACGAATTATTTATTAATCTGGAAGGCTGGAACTCTGGAACGGAAGTATAAGCGTTTTTTTGTTTTTGGAAAAAATAAACAGAATGGACTGGATGGCTTCCGTGCCTGCCGGTCTGTTCCAGTGTTCCTGAGTTCCAGATTAACCAAACCTTTAGGTGTAATCGCGGCGGAGGTTGCTCGGGAGCAGGCCGAGTTCTTCGCGGTATTTGGCGACGGTGCGGCGGGCGATGTTGATGCCGCGTTCCTGAAGTT
>JAYTWC010000573.1:0-3121 GCA_043743635.1 Verrucomicrobiota bacterium
TCCGACCCACGCCATCAGCATCGTCAAAGTCAGCGCCACCGCCGCCAACACCGATTTCCTCGCCGCCGCACCCGACCCCGCCTACACGCGCCCAACCACGTCCTATGTCACAACGCGCGGAGTCCCTGAAAACGCCACCGCCTCCGACGCTCGCACGCTCTACGTCCAGCACGCCCACGCTCCGCTCGTCGTCATGCTCGTCCTCACCCAGCTCGGCGTCGGCCTCCTGGCCACTTTCCCGGCCCCAGCCACCGCACCTTCGCTCCCGCTGACGCTCGACAGCCTCCGGCTGTTTGTAACGTATTACGTTACAAACTATTCACTCCACCTAATCCAGTTCCTCGGCCTCGCATTCTTCTTCGGCGGTCTCAGTGCGAGCGTGTTGCACCTCGGTCAGCCTCTGCGCGCTTGGCGGTTTTTCCTGGGTTTGCGCACTTCCTGGCTCAGCCGCGAAATCCTCGCCTTTAACGCTCTCGCTCCGCTCGCCCTCGCCACGTTGCTCTGGCCCGCTTCGATGACCCTGCGCGCCCTTCTGATCGCCACCAGTGTCGTCGCCGTCGGCTGCTCCGCGATGATCTACATTGATACCCGGCGACGCTTCTGGATTCCTCTGCCAACGTTCATTCGTTTTCTCGGCACCGCCGCCATCGCCGCCACGATCCCGATCAATGCCCCAATCGCGATCGCATTACTCGCCCTCAAACTTACCTGCGAAATATTTCAGACCACAGGCAACACAGTTTCCGCCCGCATTCAGCGCGGCCCATTGAAAAAACTCCTCATCGCTAAAATCCTTCTGTCAACCAGTTCGGTTTTTGCACTCCTTGCCGGCCAGCCCGTGGTTGCCTTCGCCCTTTTCGCGCTCGGCGAACTCGCCGAGCGCACGCTGTTTTTCAAAGCTGTGGACTCTCCGAAAATGCCCGGCCATCCTGCCAACCCATGATCCCGCCACTCGACGAACTCCTGCACGCCCGCGCGGGCTCGATGACCAGCGAGCTCACACAGCGGCCCGGCGATCTCGGCAACCTTCCTGCGCGCCTCACGCCCGCCTCGACCGCGCATTCGATCTGCGGTTTTTGCAGCACGGGTTGTTCACTCAAAATCCATCTCGATGCCTCCGGCCAGGCCATCAACCTCACGCCGAACAAAGACTACCCGGTCAACCTCGGTATGGCCTGCCCCAAAGGCTGGGAAGCCCTCACGCCACTCGCCGCACCCGACCGCGTCACCTCACCGCTCCTGCGCAATCCCGCCACCGGCAAACTCGAACCCGTTGACTGGCCGACCGCGCTCCGCGCCTTCGTGGATAACTTCAAGGGCATCCAGTCCCGCCATGGCCGCGCCGCTCTCTCGTTTCTCAGCACCGGCCAGATCGTAGCCGAAGAAATGGCTCTCCTTGGCGCTCTCGCCAAGTTCGGCATGGGCATGCTCCATGTCGATTCCAACACCCGGCAGTGCATGGCCACCGCCCACATTGCCTATAAACAGTCGTTCGGTTTCGACGCCCCGCCTTTCACCTATGCCGACTTTGAGGAAAGCGACACGCTCGTCTTCGTCGGTGCCAACCCCTGCATCGCGCACCCGATCATGTGGCAGCGCGTGAAACGCAACCGCCACAACCCTCAGATCATCGTCATCGATCCGCGCCGCACCGAGACCGCGATGCAGTCCTCGCTCCACCTCGCGCCATATCCGAAAAGCGACATCACGCTCCTCTACGGCCTCGCTCGCGAACTCATCCTTCGCGACAAAGTTGACCGTGCCTTCGTTGCCGAACACACGAACCGCTTCGACGAATTCGCCTCCTTCGTCGAAGCCTTCACTCCTGAACGCGTCACTCGAGAAACCGGCCTTACCGCCGAAGCCCAGCAGCAGTTAGCCGACCTCATCGCCACCGGCAAACGCGTTTCCTTTTGGTGGACCATGGGCGTCAACCAGAGCCACCAGTCCACCCGTACCGCGCAGGCGCTGATCAATCTCGCGCTCATGACCGGCAACATCGGCCGCCCTGGCACCGGTGCCAATTCCATCACCGGCCAGTGCAACGCCATGGGCTCGCGCCTCTTTGGCAACGCCTCGTCGTTGCTCGGCGGATACGAATTCTCCAACGCCGCCCACCGCACCCACGTCGCCTCCGTACTTGGAATCGATCCATCCACCATCCCCAACGAAAAAAGTATCGCCTACGACCAGATCCTCGACGCTGTTGACCGCGGCGAAATCCGTGGCCTCTGGATCATCGCCACCAACACTGCCCATTCGTGGATCAACCAGCGCAGCTTTCACGAGGTGCGCAAGAAACTCGATTTCCTCGTCGTGCAGGACATGTACGCGACCACCGAAACCGCGCAGATGGCCGACCTGGTGCTGCCCGCCGCCGGTTGGGGCGAAAAAGAAGGCGTCTTCATCAACAGCGAACGCCGCCTCGGCGTCGCCCGCAAAGTCTCCCGTGCACCCGGCGCCGCCCTCAGCGATTTCGCCATTTTTCAGCTCATCGCGCAGGCTTGGGGCTGCGGCGAAATGTTCGCCCGCTGGTCATCGCCCGCCGCCGCGTTCGGCCTCATGCGCGAACTCTCCCGTGGCCAGCCCTGCGACTTCACCGGCATCCGCGACTATAACCACATCGAATCCTGCGGCGGACTCCAGTGGCCGTTCACCGAAACTGATACCAGCACCAACATCACACCTGTCGCCGAGCGTCGTCTCTTCGCCGATGGACGATTCTTCACCCCCGACGCCCGCGCCATTTTCCTTTTCTCCGATCCAGTCGCACTGCCTGAACCAACCGACACCGACTATCCCTTTCTCCTTCTGACCGGTCGCGCCTCCTCCGCCCAGTGGCACACCGGTACGCGCACCGACAAGAGCGCAGTCTTGCGCAAACTCGCCTCCCGTGCCCACGGCCTGGAGATCAATCCCGCCGATGCCGAACGCCTCGGTATCACCAGCGGTTCCAGAGTCACCATTGCCTCCCGACGCGGCGAAGCCACCGCCATCGCCTTCGTCACATCGATCGTCTCAGCCGGCCAGATCTACATGGGCATGCACAGCCCCGAAGTGAACCGCCTGACCTTCCCGACTTTCGATCCCCACTCCCGCCAGCCCGGCTACAAAGCCTGCG
>JAYTWC010000574.1:0-7186 GCA_043743635.1 Verrucomicrobiota bacterium
GTGAAGCTGTAGAGCTTGCGGATGGCATCGGAGTTTTTAGCCGTATAATCACCATTGATTGAGGCCCAACTGGAAGGGATCGCGGCGCGGCCATCAAAGAAACCATTGTTGATACTGACGACACCAGGAAGTTTCGTGTTAAGATCAGTCAAATTGGTTCCCGCGATTGGATCGCCTTCAGCAGCGCGATTGGATTCCGAAGCCTTGCGATCATCAACACGCAGACCGATTTTCAATTTCTTGATGAAAGCCCAATCAACATTGATCGTAGCTTCTTCAGTCAATGTGGTGGCGTACCCCTTGTTCTTAAAGCCTTGATCCCACATATGGGCTAAGCCCCAAGTCGTCGGATTAGCAACATTGCTTTCGTCGACCGCAGTTCCGGCAACATCGAGATACTTGAAGGCCGGAACGCCTCCGCCGGCGTTAAAGTTGACCGAGACGTCATTGCGGACGTTACGATTAGCACGAACGAATAGGTTGTTCCCTTGATAAACACTGTTTTGGAACAGCACTTCGGAGCGAAGATCGAAGTCGGGTGTGATATGCCATTTGCCAGCCAAGGAATACTGGAAGCTGTCGGTACGCTGGTCGGTATGGTCACCGCTGGTGAAGTCGAAAACGTCACCGATGTAGCCACGGCGTTGGACAATGTTAGTGCCGGGATAGAGGGACACGTCGTACGTGGCTGCGGTCGGAGCGCCCCACCAATCGACGAACGAGAACAACAGATTACTATAGGTCTTGTTCCGGTAGCCGAGATAGAAGACTTCGAATGTGTATTCGGAGTTCTTGTCTGGAGCGAATTGCAGCGAGATGTTAGCGGCCGGACGGGTCGTCTTGCCTTTGGATTCATTGAAGAAGATCGCGTCACGACTGAGGACATAAGGTACTGGTGTACCTGCAACACCGTTGCCTACCGGCAAGGTAGAGTTCGTCGCCGTGGGCAAACCATTTACTAGACCGGCGGTCCATCCACTCCAAATGCGAGAATAAGGAACTGAGTCGAAGGTGGTTTGGAGTCCATTCGTGAAAGGAACTTCCGCACCGGGCGTCGCACTTTGGTCCTTATATGTCTGGGTTTGGTAAGACACGTTCATCAACGCGCCAAATTTACCTTCAGAGCCGACCTTCCATTTTTGGCTGACGAGAGCGCTTAAATTTGGATCCCAGCTTCCACGTTGTTCGTTATACGTGGCTTTCGAATAAAGAGAGACCTTATGCCCAGGGAAATCGAAGGGGCGGTAAGTCTGTATATCAATGATGCCAGCCATGCCGGTTTCAAGCATGCTAGCAGAACGAGTCTTCATCACATCAACGCGATTCAACATCGTGGCAGGGACGTCCTGCATCGAAAGGGTCAAACCGGACGCCGTGAAGATATTACGGCCATTCAGAGTAGTGGTGACGTCGGGGAGACCACGGATCATCACGGTCGTCAAGTTACCCCGGCTGTAGTCACCAACCTGAACGCCGGACACACGTTGGAGGGACTCAATGACGTTATTGTCCGGAAACTTACCGATGTCTTCAGAGACAATAGAGTCCGAGAATTGAATGTTGTTTTTCTTAATTTCAATCGCCTTAACCGCGCTGTTGCGGAGGCCGGTGGTCACGAACTCTTCAAGGGTAACGACTTCCTCCGGCTTCACTTCTGCGCCTGCAGCGACCGCTGGAGAAGCAGGAGTGGTTGGCGCGGGCGTATTGGCGGTTTGGGCCTGACCAGCCAAAGCCAAGAGACTGATAATAGAACAGAGCGAGGCAATTTTTCCTGTTCGGAGAACGGATTGCTCACGAATAACAGTATGTTTGTAGGGATCCATTTCGGGTTGCATGGGGTTGTGGTATTGAATGACTAGGCATTCATGGAGCTAGATCGGCCTTACGAGGAAAACCGATCCGTCCTCTGATTCATACATGCGCTTTCTGGCGACGAAACCCGACAAAGCCTCACAATGTATTTGATACACTGAGTTAGCCCGACCGTCGTGGATCAACGCGGAGAAGGATATCGATCATATTAGGAAAACGCCAATGCGCTCTCAATTCTCACCGGCGGCTCTCCACGTAAATACCTGCGCAACTATTTGTTTATCGTTGGCGGTGGCGGGCCAGGCAGATCGGTAGCCTCACGCAAAAGAATCCGCGCAAAAACCCAATCAAACCAGAACCCTTGCACGGGGTTGCCACGATCCATTGCGGCCTTAAATTTTCCATCGATGATTTCTCGGCCAGCAGTTAGTTCAGCATTGGCTTCTGAAATGCGGTCGAGTTTCCGACAGGTCATGGCCAAAATCACATGCGCGGTGGCAGCACGGGCAGCATTGTACTCGGGATAGCCCAGGCAACGTCGGCACCAAACTTCGGAGGAATCAAAATCGCCTTTTCGATATTCAAAAAGCGCAAGTGAAACCGAATACCAAGCGGCTTGAAATGAATCGCCTGCAGCATCGGCCACTGCAACCGATTTTGCCGTCGCAACTGCCGTAGAACTCAGAGCTGCGATGATGCGTTCGTTGACCGGCTGCAGGAGGCTGATTTTGACGATACGATCGGGAAAGGGACAGGCAGAAACAATAAAACGACCGATCGATTCTTCGCGGAAGCGTTCAAAACCTTGCGCATCGTTTGCCTCGATCAGAGCGGGCCCGAGTCGCAAACAGTCGAGCGACGAAGCATCCCAGCCGTCGAGTTGATTCACTTTCATGAGCTGAGCAAAACGAAGAACCGCCTGCTTCCAATTCCCCTGGATAGCGCGCAATTCGCCAATCGCACGCAGCAACACGGCACCTTCCACCGTGGGTTCGGTAAAGGTAAGCTCGCTCAAGAGCCCATCTGCTTCGTCCATATTTTGTTTACTCACCAAAAGTGATGCCAACGTGATCTTTTCCCTAATTTCAGCTTCGTGACGGAGACGGGCTTGCTGTTGTTCAGCGGCCGCAGCGCGTTGATGCGCTTCCCGTTCCTTGAGAAAAAGCCAGGTCGAAGTGCCCATACCAGCGACAAGAGCCAAAGCCACGGCACCACCGGCAATAAAAACAACACGATTGCGGCGAACCAATTTCTGCAACCGGTAAACCCAGCTCGGCGGACGCGCCTCAACAGCTTCATGCTCAAGATAGCGGCTAATATCCATCGCAAGACCGTTGGCCGTTTCGTAGCGACGGCTGCGATCCTTGTCCAAAGCTTTCATAACGATCCAATCCAAATCGCCTTTCAAAAGAGAAACGAGACGTGAAGATTCGAGCTGGAGCGAATTAGCCGCCTTAATCCGCTCGGAGATTGGAAGATTACTCAACCTTGCAGACGGGCGGGCCGGCTCTTTTTCACGGAGCGTGCGGCGCATCTCGTCCAGACCGAACTTCATGAGCTCTTTCGGATCAAACGGGGTGCGACCGGTTAGCAATTCGTACAGCAACACACCCAGGCTGTAGATATCGCTGCGGGTATCGATGTCCACGCCGCCCATCTGCGATTGCTCGGGACTCATGTACGCCGGGGTGCCGATGAGCTGGGCATACGTCGTGAAAAGAACTTTGTCGGTAAGGCGCGCTTCGGTTGCTTTCGAAATTCCGAAATCGATCACCTTCGGCACCGGCACGCCGTCCTGCAGCGAAACCATGATATTCGACGGTTTGATGTCACCGTGAATGATGCCTTTTTGATGGGCATGCTGGATCGCGTGGCAAATCACCACAAATAGATCGAGCCGTTCGAGCAACGTGAGAAGATTCTCGTCACAATACTCGGTGATTCGAACGCCTTGCACGAGCTCCATCACGAAATAAGGAGGGCCGCGATCCGTGGCACCAGCGTCATAAACGCGGGCGATGTTCGGGTGATCCATCATCGCAAGGGCCTGACGCTCGGCCTCAAAGCGCGCGATTACGCTCTTCGTTTCCATGCCGAGTTTTATGATCTTAAGCGCGACGCGTCGTTGGACGGGTTCCTCTTGTTCGGCAAGGTAAACAACGCCGCAACCACCTTCACCCAACTTCTCAATTAATTTATATCGACCAATGCGGGTGCCGAGCGGCTCCTCACCGAGCGGACGCCCCTGCCCTGTCGCCGCGCGAAGCGTGCGGGTGAACTGAGCTGCGACCTCTTGGGAAATCCGAACCGAGCCACCGTCGTCAAAAAAGCGCTCGGCATCAGCGGCAGCGGTCAACAAGTTCTCAATCCGCACCAACAGCTCATGATCGCCAGCACAACTTTGTTCCAGAAACTTACTACGGGCTGCCGCCGTCGTAAGCTTTCGAGCCTCATCAAAAATTTCTTCCTCGCGCGACGCGGAATTCATGGCGTCGAGGCGTGTTTCCCAGCGTTGGCAACGCGGCGTGGCCGCAGCATCATTGTTGTGCGCGGATGCTTTGGAAGAGCCATGCCTTGGCGTAGGCCCAGTGACGCTCGATCGTTCGCTCGGTCAAATCCATGCTTTCGGCAACTTCCTGATTGGTGAGGCCTCCGTAGAATTTTAAAACAACCACGCGAGCTTTCTCCGCATCCTGCTTTCGCAACTGCTCGAGGGCGTCATCGATCAAAAGTACTTTCTCCTCGGGCATAGTCGCAGCCAGTTCAACCTGTTCGATATCTAACCGAACCATATCGCCACCCCGCTTCAAACGGGCCTTCCCGCGAGCCTTTTCAATCAAGATGCGGCGCATGGCCTCGGCGGCGGCCCCAAAAAAGTGCGCACGATTTTGCCAGCGTGCTTCTCCCGTGCCAAACAAGCGCAACCATGCTTCATGTACTAAGGCGGTGGGTTGCAAGGTGTGACCGGCAACTTCATGAGCCATTCGCGCCGACGCATGCCGACGCAATTCGTCATACATCAAGGGCAATAACTCTGAAGACGCACAGCCCTCACCGCGACCGGATGCTTCAAGAATTTGCGTGATCTGCGACATGCGAGTTAACCAATTTGGCTTGCGGGGATTTAAAGCAAAAATGCCACATTTAAGTGGGCTCAACAAACAAGGGGCGCGTTCAGGAACTTGGGCAATGCTGCAGGGAATAACCAAGCACTGAAAACAAAAGGAAAATGCCCCGGTTTACCTCATGAGTCAAGGGAGCCAGCCTCGTGGTTTTGCGGGACCGTAATGTAAGAATTTTTTATGCCCTGAAATTCATCAAGGAATCGGTGGCGTGAAACCAGGAGCCTCACAGACCAGCGTCCATAAAACATGAACCGCAGGCACCCCTGCACAGAGGGCGCCTGCGGTATAAATCTGATCCGAGCTACTTCAGCTCCAACATGACCACCGACTTCGCCGGCAAGGAAATCTCCAGCGAATCAGCCTTCAATGTCGCGCCGTCAAAGCCAACAGGGTGAACGACCGACGGCGCATCAAAACTATTGTGACTGTCCATCGCTGGCGCAGTCAGAATGCGGCCCGTGACGGTCTTCGCGGTTAAACCAGCAAGCTTGCACGAGACAGCCTGCGCTTTATTCGGGTCGCAATTGACGAGCGAAACATGCACCACCCCCGCCGCATCGCGTGAAGCCGAAACACTGACGGCTGGAACCGATTTTCCTTCAAATGTATAGTTCGGTGATGAGAGTTCCACCGGCAGATACGTCGCATTCTGGTGCGGCTTATACATCTCGAACACATGATACGTCGGCGTGAGAATCATCTTTTCCTTGTCGGTCAAAATCATGGCCTGAAGGACATTGATCATTTGGGCGATGTTGGCCATGCTCACGCGATCGGCGTACTTGTGAAAGAGGTGCAGGTTGATGCCTGCGACAACGGCGTCGCGAATCGTGTTCTGCTGATATAGGAATCCGCCGTTGGTTCCGGGTTCGACATCGTACCAGGTGCCCCATTCATCCACAACGAGCCCCACTTTTTTCTCAGGATCGTGACGGTCCATGATGGCGATATGCTTGGCGAGCATATCGTCCATCTTGAGCGTCTCCTTCATGGTGGAGAACCAATGATCTTCGGCAAAACCCGTGGCCTTGCCCTTGGAGCCCTTCCAACTCGCTGTCGGCAACGTGTAGTAGTGCAGTGAAAGGCCGTTCATTTGTTTTCCGGCGACGGACATCAGCACCTCAGTCCAGTTGTAATCGCTGGCATTGGGGCCGCCCGCAACGCGATACGATTTTGCCTCACCGTAATTTTTAACGAACGTGTTATAGCGACGATAATTATCGGCGTAAAATTCGGGGCGCATGTTGCCGCCGCAGCCCCAGCTCTCGTTGCCGACCGCTAGGAAGGGTACTTTCCAGGATTTTTCGCGACCGTTTGCACGGCGAAGGTTCGCCATGGGAGACTGCGCGTCGGACGTCATGTACTCGACCCACTCCATTGCTTCTTGAACGGTGCCACTGCCGACATTGAGGCAAACATATGGTTCGGTACCGATCAACTCACAGAAATCGAGAAACTCGTGCGTACCGAAATGGTTGTTCTCCACGACGCCACCCCAATGAGAGTTATACATCGATGGGCGCTTTTCACGCGGCCCGATGCCGTCCTTCCAATGATACTCGTCAGCAAAACAGCCGCCCGGCCAGCGCAGTTGCGGTACACCGAGTTGCTTGAGCGCCGCGACGACGTCGTTGCGATAACCCTTGGTGTTCGGAATCGATGAATCAGGCCCAACCCAGATTCCTTCATAAATACAACGACCAAGATGTTCGGCAAACTGGCCATAGATATTCTTGCTGATAACGGGGCCAGGCGTATCAGCACGAAGCGTGGCCAGCACTTTTGGTGCGGGCGCATTGGTTTGAGCAACAGCGGTCAGCGCCAGCCCGGCCGAGGCGACACAAAGCCATATATTTTTCAGGGTTTTTTTCATAGATTTAACAAGGTTTGAACAATGGATAAATTGAACGCAAATTTTCAGAGCCAGACAACGCGATGCTCATAACGCGCGAGTTTGAGCGGTCCAGCACCGAGCAGAGCGCCCGAAAGGGCATCACGCCCAGAACGCGGAAGCTCAACCTCGCCGCCTCGACCATCGAGATTGATCACGAACCAGAGCACACGCCCATCAGTCCCGACTCGCGGGCAAACCAACGTACCTTTGCTCGCCAAAATACGACCAGCTCCCGCCTGCATGGCGTAGTGAGCCAAAAGCCCCGTCAACAATGCCGCTCCTTTCTCACCTTGCGGCTCCGCACCGAGCATGACGATCGCGCCGCGGCCCAGTTTGCGCTCAGTAATAAACGCCA
>JAYTWC010000575.1:0-5071 GCA_043743635.1 Verrucomicrobiota bacterium
GAAGCTCGGAAAAAACGCGCTGGGAGATTTCACGCGTTACCTGAATCCCTACAGCCTCGTGACAACGCAGGGCACCTACGAAGGTCAGCGCGCCACGAGCGAAAAACGCGTTTTCACGCTCACGCGTTCAGCCTGGGCCGGCCAGCAACGTTACGCTGCGCTTCCTTGGTCGGGCGACACGACCGCCAGTTGGGAAACGCTCCACAACCAGATCGCAGGAGGAATTAACATCGCGATGGCAGGCTTGCCTTACTGGACGCAGGACACAGGCGGCTTCTTCGTGAACTACCCGCAAGGGGAAAAAAATCCGGCCTATCAGGAGCTCTACGCCCGCTGGAACCAGTTCGCGATTTTTAATCCCATTTACCGCATTCATGGCGCGAGCATCGAGCGCGAGCCCTATCTTTTTAAAACGCTCGCCCCCGAGATCTACCAATCGCTCCTCCGAGCCGCGCAGTTGCGCTACGAGCTTTTGCCCTACATCTATTCGCTCGGCTGGCAAAGCACAACCAACGCCTACACCCTGATGCGCGGCCTGCCGATGGATTTTCCTGATGACTTAAAAGTTCGTCAGACGGATGACGCGTTTATGTTCGGCCCGGCGTTTCTTGTGCATTCGATCACCCGGGCGATGTACCACCTGAGCGACCCGGCACCGGCGGCGATTCCCACCGAGGCGCTTCGGACGTCGGACGGCCAACCGGGTCTCGCGGTGCAATATTTCGTGGGGCTTGATTTCAATCAACCCGCCGGTCGGACCGTCGACGGCAAGGTCGAGCACAACTGGCCTGGCCCGCCGCTCGCCAATCCGCCGCCCGGTCTGACCGGCTTCGACAATTTCTCAGCCCGCTGGGAAGGCACTATAACCGCGCCCGAGGAAGGCGAATACGAGATCGGCGTTGAGTACGACGACGGCGCGCGCCTCTTTCTTGGCGGTAAGCTGCTGGTTGAGGACTGGAGCTTCGGCCCGAAGCGCTACCGCAGCACGAAGATCACGCTCGCGAAAGGGCAGAAGATGCCGGTGACCGCCGAGTTTCATCAAGGCGGCCAGGATCGTTATTTTCGTCTCGGCTGGCGCACGCCGAGCGAACTCCGTGTGCTGGCGAACCGGGTGAAGACGTTGAACAACACGATGGAAACTTATCTTCCTGCCGGTTGTGATTGGTTCGATTTCTGGACGGGCGAACGCCTCGTTGGCGGCCAGAACACGAAGAAGGACTGCCCGCTCGACGAGTTTCCACTCTACGTCCGTGCAGGCTCGATC
Organism: Verrucomicrobiota bacterium; assembly: GCA_043743635.1. Classification (GTDB taxonomy): domain Bacteria; phylum Verrucomicrobiota; class Verrucomicrobiia; order Opitutales; family Opitutaceae; genus JADKHC01. Next base: position 1,265 of record JAYTWC010000575.1, read on the forward strand.
GTGCCGATGGGTCCTGCGTTGCAGTACGCGACCGAGCGCCCCGATGCGCCCTACGGGATTCGCATTTATCCCGGTGCTAACGCGAAGTTTACGATTTACGAGGACGATAACGAAACCTACGCCTACGAACGCGGCGAGCGTGCCACCTATGAGCTGGTTTGGGATGACGCCGCGCAGACGCTGCGCATCGGTGACCGTCAGGGCTCGTTCCCCGGCATGGTCGTGAAGCGTGAGTTGAAAATCGTCGTTGTCGGAAAGCCTTCCGGCACTGAGCAGACCGTCGTTTATAGCGGCAAGCCGCTGGATGTGATTTTTCGCTAATCTACGGCCGCCACCACTCACGTGATTCTACGCTCCTACGTCAGCTTTGTCACCGTCTTCCTTGTCTTAGTTGGCACCAGCATTTTTGTCCCAACCTTGGGCGCGGCCGAACAGGCTGCAACACCTAAAGCACCCGCGCCGATCCTCACTCCGCCGCCTCCGGCTACGCCGCGCGTTAATGGGCCGGGCGTCTTTGGCGTCCGCCCCGGTGCGCCCTTTCTCTACACCATCCCGGCGACCGGTCAGCGCCCGATGACATTCGGTGCTGACGCGCTGCCCGTCGGCCTCGCGCTTGACGCCGGCACCGGTCGCATCACTGGCACGCTCTCAAAATCTGGAGATTACACCGTGACGCTGCGCGCAAAGAACGCCCTTGGCGCGGCGCAGAAGACGTTTCGCATCGTCGTCGGCGACCGGATCGCGCTCACGCCGCCAATGGGTTGGAGCAGTTGGAACTGTTGGGGCGATGCTGTGAGTCAGGAGCTCGTGCTCAGCTCCGCCCGCGCCATGGCGAGCAAAGGCCTGCGCGAGCACGGCTGGACGTACATCAACATCGACGATGGCTGGCAGGGGCCGCGCGGCGGTGAGTTCAACGCGATCCAGCCGAATCCAAAGTTCCCTGCCATGAAAGTGCTCGCCGACGAGATCCATGCGCTTTGCCTAAAGTTTGGAATCTACTCGAGCCCATGGACCGGCACCTATGCGGGCTATGTCGGCGGTTCCTCCGCCAACGCCGATGGCACCTATCCGTGGGTCGTCGCTGGCGACGTTGACGAAAACTATCATCTCAACAAAAACCCGAAGGCGCCCGCCGCGAAGCCTACTTGGGTTAACTGGAACTTCGGCGCGTACTCCTTCGCCGCGCACGACGCCCGGCAGTGGGCTGCCTGGGGCGTTGATTACCTCAAGTACGATTGGTTTCCCAACGACGTTCCTCATGTGCAGGAGATGACCGAGGCCCTCCGCGCGACTGGCCGCGATATCGTTTACAGCCTCTCGAACACCGGCCTCTATGACAACGCGTCCGACTACCAGCGTCTGAGTAACCTCTGGCGCACTACGGGCGACATCGTCGATACGTGGGACAGCGTCAGTCGCAACGGTTTTTCCCAAGACCGCTGGGCCGCGCACACTGGCCCGGGCCACTGGAGCGATCCCGACATGCTCGTCCTCGGTCACGTTGGCTGGGGACCCAACTTGCACGCGACCCGTCTCACGCCTGACGAGCAGCACTCGCACATGAGTCTGTGGTGCCTGCTCTCCGCGCCGTTGCTCCTCGGCTGCGACCTCGCGCAGATCGACGACTTCACGCTCGGTCTGCTCACCAACGATGAGGTGCTCGCCATCAATCAGGATTCTCTCGGCCGACAGGCCACGCAGTTCTGCGCCTTCGACGGCAAGGTCATCTACGCGAAGACGCTAGAAGATGGTTCGGTCGCCGTCGGCCTTTTCAATCGCGGCGAAAAAGAAACATCTATTGCCCTAAAATGGGGACCCTGGGGCAACGTGCCGACCGCGCACGTCGGCACAACTTTTCGCATCCGTGATCTCTGGCGTCAGCAAGACCTCGGCGAATTCAAGGACCGTTTCGAAACTAAAGTCGCCCCGCATGGCGTTGTCCTGATCCGCCTTATTCCGATCAAGTAACGGACAGCCAGAACCTGGTAATACCACTAATTCTTTCACATTATTCCGCAAATGAAACCACGCTCAAACTTTCCGCCGTTCGCCCGTGTGGGTGGCCTGCTCTTCGCCGCGTTGCTCCTCTCTGCCACGGCAGTTTTTTCCGCCGAAGAAAGTTGCACCAGCTGCGGCGGTAAGGTCGCTGTGAGCGGCGATTTCGCTCACTGCAAGGATACGCCTTATCCGCCCATCTCAGGCGCGGGCGCGAACGCCGCCGCCTACACCGAAGACGTCAACGGTCCTCAGTTCACCGTAACCATCTCAAATCTTGCCGCTGGGAAATATGAGATCGAAATCGGTGCCGTGGAGCTGTCTGCGAATGCGGCCAGCGAGCACGTTTTTAGTGTGACCGCTGGTGATGATATGTTGGTTAAGGATTTCGATCTCTTCTCCGCCGCTGGTGGTGCGCGCAAGGTCGCCATGATTCATGGTGTGATTGTGAAGTCCGATGACGCCTTGCGCGGGCCGCTGCGTCTTATGTTCGTCGCGAGCAAAGGCCGCGCGAAGTTCAACACCGTCACCCTCCGCGACAGCTCTGGTGCTCAGATTGTGGCGTTTGCCGCCAACGAACTGGCCGACGCGTTTGCCGCATCCGCGATGGTTCCCCCCGACGTGAAGGAGCCGGCGATCTGGCGCGATCCGTCTAAACCGCTTCGCACTCGTGCCGACGATTTGATCCGGCGGATGGCGCTCGCGGAAAAAGTTGCGCAGCTCAAAAACGCCGCGCCCGCGATTCCGCGCCTCGGTCTGCCGGCCTTTGATTACTGGAACGAGGCTCTGCACGGCATAGCCAACAACGGAGCCGCCACCGTGTTCCCCGAACCCATCGGCGGTGCTGCATCGTGGAACCCCGCGCTGTTCCGCCGCGAGGGCAACGTCATCGGCGTCGAGGGCCGCGCCAAGTTCAACAACTATGCGAACAGCCACAACGGCGACTCGAAATGGTGGGTCGGCCTGACGTACTGGACGCCCAACGTGAATATTTTCCGCGATCCACGCTGGGGCCGTGGCCAGGAAACCTACGGCGAAGATCCGTTTCTCACCGCCGAGATTGGCATCGAGTTCGTCAAAGGCATTCAGGGCGATGACCCGAACCATATGCTAGCGATGGCCTGCGCGAAGCACTTCGCCGTACACAGCGGACCCGAGGCGGATCGCCATCGGTTTAACGCGGTCATCTCCGAGCGCGATTTGTACGAGACTTATCTGCCGCAGTTCGAGCGGGTGGTGCGCGAAGGGAAAGTCGCCGGCGTCATGAGCGCCTATAACGCCGTCAACGGCATCCCGGCCACCGCGAGTTCCTTTCTGCTCGATGATCTGCTGCGCAAACAATGGGGCTTCGAGGGCTACGTAGTTTCCGATTGTGATGCGGTTCACGACATCTACGGGGAGAAACAACATCGCTACGTGAAGACGGCGGAAGAGGCCGCCGCTTTGGCGGTGAAGGCGGGTTGTAATCTTTGTTGCGGTGGCGACTATAACGCTCTCGTGCGCGCCGTGCAGCAAGGGCTGGTCACCGAGCAGGAAATCGACCGCGCCCTCTATTACACGCTCTGGACTCGTTTCCGCCTCGGGCTTTTCGATCCGGCCGAAAAGTTGCCTTTCAACAAGTACACGCTGGCGGACAACGACACGCCCGAGCACAGCCAGGTTGCGCTGGAACTCGCCCGGCAGTCGTTGGTGTTGCTTAAAAATAACGGCCTGCTCCCGCTCGATCGCACCAAGGTCAAACGCATCGCCGTCATCGGTCCCAACGGCGACTCGAAATCCATGCTCGAGGGCAATTACCACGGGTCCGCTTCC
>JAYTWC010000576.1:0-1902 GCA_043743635.1 Verrucomicrobiota bacterium
GTCGGCGGTACCTCAACCGAGGCCCTGATCCAACGCGTCCTGAAGGAACTCATTGGCACCAAGAAAAACTGAGCCCTCCACCGACCACCCGGCAAAAACCGCTCGTAATTCTCATTGCCCAACCAAAACCGCCGCGCACCATCGACGGTTTTCATCCACACACACCCCCATGAGCAAAGAAGCTTCCTCCAACGCGACCGGCAATAAAGGCTGGGTCGGATACCGCCCAGAACTCAAAGTCGTCGACTGCACCGTCCGTGACGGCGGCCTGATGAACGACCACAACTTTCCGCTCGAATTCGTGCAGCAGATCTACGCCGCCGACTGCGCCGCCGGGGTCGATTACATGGAAATCGGCTACAAGGGCATGGCCACCATGTATCCAGCTACTCAATACGGACTCTGGAAATTTTGCACCGAAGACAACATGCGCCGCGCCATTGGCGAACAAAAGGGTACCACTAAAATCTCCGTCATGGCCGATGCCGAGCGCACCAACTACGCCGACATCCTCCCCCGCGACAAGAGCGTCGTCGACATGGTCCGCGTCGCCACCTACATCCACCAAATCCCCTCGGCCCTAGAGATCGTCAACGACGCCCACAACAAAGGCTACGAGACCGCCCTTAACATCATGGCCGTCTCGACCGTGCCCGAGAGCGAACTCGAAAGTGCCCTCGAAATCATCGTCCAGAGCCCGGTCAAAATCCTCTATGTCGTCGACAGCTTCGGCACGCTCTACAGCGAACAAATCCGCAGCCTCGTCCAACGGTTCCAGAAGTTCACGATTCCCGCCAAAAAGGAAATCGGCATCCACACGCACAACAACCTTCAGCTCGCCTTCGCCAACACCATCGAAGCGATCGTCCTCGGAGCGAACTACGTCGATGCCAGCATCGCCGGCCTCGGTCGCGGCGCGGGCAATTGCCCGTTGGAGCTGGCGCTTAGTTTCCTCCACAACCCAAAGTTCAAGATGCGCCCGATCCTCGAAGCCATCCAGAACACGGTGGAGCCGCACCGCGAAGCGCTCCGCTGGGGCTTCGCGATTCCCTACATGCTAACCGGCTACCTGAACCAGCACCCGAAAGCCGCGATGCAGTTCATGGAAGGCGACGACTTCCGCAACATCGTCAAATTCTACGACGACGCTGTACAGCAGCCCTGAGCCTGCACAAGACGAACATTCCTCTTTCGCCAAGGCCCGGATTTCCTCCGGGCCTTTTCATTTTCTCACCGGAAACTTGATCAAGGCACCCACTCAAGCGCACCGTCCGAACCCGCTGCAAAACGCTGCGGCGTATAAAAACTGACCCCGATTAAGCTCCCGCAGCGTTATTGATCCTGTATATAACCTTCACTATGGCATACCCGCTCTCCCTGGTTTCCCGAAAGAATACAGCCACGCTCTCAAGCAGGTTCATGGGGGCTTGTTTTGGCGGTTTCTTATTCTGCATCCTTTTCTGCACGATAGCGCCGGCGGCCGAAACGCTCGAGCCAAACCTACCCGCCGCCAAACGCTGGCCAGTCGAAATCATGAGCGGTGTGCTCTGGAAGATTGGTGGCAGTGCCACCCCTCTTACCTACACATTGACGCCGCTCATCATCACCATGCGTTGCCCTGTGATCAGCCAATGGCCGCTGGCCGGTGGAACACTCATCTACAGCACGCGCCTCAGCTTTTTACTGGAGCCCATCGTTAACGGACCCGAAACCTATTTCATCGGGACCGCCGCAGCAGGTTACCTGGAATGGTACAATGCATCGAAATCCTACTCTTGCTTTTTTGCCGGTGGCGGCGGATTCGGCTGGATGGACAGCCGGGGGCACGAAATCGTCGGCGCTCAAGGCCAAGACTTCAACTTGAACTGGCTCCTCAACCTCGGCCTGCGCGTCAACACCCAC